>CAVKDE010000041.1:0-9614 GCA_963654835.1 Duodenibacillus sp.
GCTTGTGGTGGTGCAATAGGTGCGGTGTGTCGTTATCTTTTAGGTAATGCAGTGAGCAGAATTTTAATGAGTGCGTTGCCTTGGGGAACATTTATTATCAATATCAGCGGCTCGTTTGCTATGGGCGTTTTGATGACGTTAATTGTGGAGCGCGAAGTTTTGCCTGCTGCCTGGCGTTTATTTTTATGCGTAGGTGTATTGGGCGGCTTTACAACATTTTCCTCCTTTAGTTATGAAGCGTTGATGCTGCTTATGGAAGGCAGGCTTGTAGCTGCGCTGGGTTATGCTGGCGGCAGTGTGTTTTTAGGTATGCTTGCAGCAGGTTTGGGTGTTTTTTGCGCACGCAGCATTTGATTTTTAAGATACTCTATTGTTATGCCTCTAAATATGATAAAATATAATGATGTACTAAAACGGTATATTTTGATGGAGGCTTAAAATGAAGCAAGATAAAAAAAGCATTGTGATGCCTTTGCTGGAGGCAATGCTTGATTATAAACACGAGGATGTATATCCTCTGCACACGCCTGGGCATAAAGGCGGGCGCGGCATGGAGCGCTTGCTGCGCAATGAGCTGGGGGCGGGCGCACAGCTGGACGTTTCGTTGATGAGCGAGCTGGATGATATTCATGAGCCTGAAACTTATATTAAAAAGGCGCAGGAACTGGCGGCGCAGACCTATGGCAGTGATGCCTGCTTTTGGGCGGTAAATGGCACAAGCCAGGCGATTCACGCGATGCTGCTGACGGCACTGAACCCGGGGGAGAAGCTGCTTTTACCGCGCAACGCGCATCGCAGCGTTGCTGGTGGTTTAGTTTTGGGCGGAATTGAAGTAACTTATATGCAGCCTGAGTTTAACGAAGCATTTGGTTTGCAGATGCAGGTTACGCCGCAGGCTGTGGAGCAGGCGTTAAGTGAAGATAGCAGCATTAAAGCTGTGCTGCTTACCAGTCCGAATTATTATGGCGTAGCGGCAGACCTGCGTGCTATCGCCCAAATTTGTCATGCGCACGGTGCTGTGCTCTTGGTGGATGAGGCGCATGGTCCGCATTTAGGTTTTAGTGAGCTTTTGCCGCCTTCCGCGTTACAGTGCGGGGCGGATGCCTGCGCGCAGAGCACGCATAAAATTTTGGGCGCAATGACGCAGTGCAGTATGCTGCATGTGCAGGGGGAGCGTCTTGATGTGCAGCGGGCGGCGGATGTGATGAGCATACTTACGACGACGAGCCCCAATTATCTTTTGATGGCTTCGCTGGACGCAGCGCGGGCACAGGTACAGGCTTATGGCAGGCAGATGGCGGAGGCTGCTGTGTGCGCAGCGCAAAAATTGCGTAAGCTTTGCGCTGCGCATACAGGCTTGCGTGTGCTGGAAGCAGCGGATTGCGCTGGCCTACGCTTAGATACAACGAAGGTGACAGTGAACTTTTCTGCCTGGGGTTATACAGGCGTGGAAGTGGGCGACGCGCTGCGTGCTGCGCGCATCGCTGTGGAATTAGTGGATGCCAGCAATGTGCTGTTTCTTGTGACTTATGCAGATAATACGACAGATTATGACGAAGCTTTAGCGCGGATAGATGCTGTGCTTTGTGAGTTAGAAGCACATAAGCGCACGCCACAAAAATTATTAGCGGCGCAGGCTGCACCGCAGACGCAGGCTGTTTTGCCGCTGCGTGATGTGTTTTACAGCACAAAAAACAGCGTTCCTTTAGCGCAGGCTGTGGGGAAAATCTGTGGGGAGCAGGTGAGCTTTTATCCGCCGGGAATACCCGTACTGCTGCCCGGGGAGCTGGTAACGGAACAAATAGTAGCTTATTGCCAGGCGCAGAAGGCTTTAGGCCTGCCTGTAAGCGGTTCGGCGGATAGCAGCCTGCGGACGCTGCGCATTGTGGAGAAATGAGGTGCGAGCCATGAAAGGCTTATTTATAACATTTGAAGGCGTAGATGGTGGCGGTAAATCAACGCAGCTGCGTCTTGTAGCGCAGGCTTTGCGTGAGCAGGGTTACGATGTTATCGAAACACGTGAGCCTGGTGGTACGATATTGGCGGAAAAAGTGCGTGAGCTTGTGCTTGATCCTGCTTTGCCTATGACAGCGACGACGCAGACGCTGATGTATCTGGCTGCGCGCAGTGAGCACGTGGATAAGCTGATCTGTCCTGCGCTGGCAGCGGGGAAGATAGTTCTTTGCGATCGTTTTAGTGATTCCACCTTTGTTTACCAAGGCCTGGCGCAGGGAAAAACGCTGGCGGATATCAAAGAATTGCATAAGCTTAACAGCTATGCCTGCGCAGGTGTTGCTCCTGATTTAACACTCCTTTTTGATGGCGAGCCTAAAGTATTGCTCAAGCGGCGCACGGCACGTGGTGTAAGTGACAGATATGAGCTGGAAGGATTAGAATTTCAGGAAAAACTGCGGGCAGGTTTTCTACAGATAGCTAAGGTAGAACCAGCGCGTGTGCGCATAGTGGATGCAGAAGGTACGCAGGAAGAAGTTCTTGCTGCGGTGCTAAAGCAGGTGCAGAGCCTTTTAGGTGAAAAGCATGTGGGATAATATTTTAGGTCATGAAGCGCAGAAGGAGTTTTTGAAAAATTATCTTCAGGCGCAGGAGCGTCCGCACGCTTTGCTTTTTTGTGGTGCAGAAGGCTTAGGCAAGCGTAAGCTGGCATTTGCCTTTGCTAAAGCACTTTTATGTAATTCGCACACAGGCGAGGATAACTGCGAGGCCTGCCGTCTGATGCATGAGCAGGAAGATGGTACAGTAAGCCATCCTGATTTTTTGTTGGTGCGGCGCATTTATAACGAAGAGACGAAACGCTATAAGGATATCAGCATTGAGCAGATGCGCGATTTAAATGCGCAGGCCGGGACAGGGGCAGTGCTCTCGCCTACGCGTGTGTGCCTTATTGAAGATGTAGATAGAATGTCCATCGGTGCAGCCAACAGTTTTTTAAAGCTGCTGGAAGAACCGCCGGCAGGTTGGGTAATTATTATGCTGGCGACTTCCATTGATAAACTTTTACCGACGATTTTATCGCGCGTGGTGCAGCTGCGGTTTCATCCTGTTGCTTTAAGACTTGTGGAGCAGGCACTGATCCAAAGGGCTGTGCCCGCTAAAGAAGCTGCTGTGCTGGCCCGCCTGAGCGAAGGTTCCATAGGACAGGCGGTGCGCCTTTATGAACCTGAGGAAAAGGGCAGAGAGAATGTTTTTGCTTATCGCAAGCAGGTAGCGGCATTTTTAGAAGCACTGCCACTGCAAACGCCGCTTAATTATCTGGCAAAGCGCACCTGGCTTGATGGCAAGCTTTTGCGTGACGAAGCTGTGCTTATGGTGCAACTGTGGCAGCTTTTATTACATGATTTATTGCTGTGCAAATTGCAGCTTTATGATAGAATATATAATGTAGATTTAATTGCGGAGCTCAAGGCTCAGGCTGAAAGCTGGCAGATAGCAGGCTTGAAAAAGGCTCTGACAATTGTGAGTGAAGCTTATGCAGCTTTGGAGGCCAGCGTCAGCGTAAAGGTGGCACTGGAAGCCATGGCTCTTAAAATAGATAAGGTATATAAGGAGGATTATTATGCCGACAGTAGTAGGTATTCGTTTTAAAAAGGCATGTAAGATATATTATTTTGACCCTGCAGAAAGCAAGGTGCAGAAGGGAGATTTCGCCATTGTGGAAACTGCGCGTGGCGTGGAATATGGTGAAGTTGTCATCGGTCCGCGTGAGGTGGATGACGGGCAGATTGTTTCTCCGTTGAAACCTGTAATGCGCAAGGCTACGGAGGAAGATGATATGAAGCTGGCGGAGAATAAAATCCGCGAAAAGGAAGCTTTCAATATCTGCTTACGTAAAATTAAAAACCATGGCCTGCCTATGCGCCTGATTGATGTTGAATTTACTTTTGATGTGAACAAGATTATTTTCTATTTCACTGCTGATGGCCGCATTGATTTCCGTGAGCTGGTTAAGGATTTGGCTTCCGTGTTCCGCACGCGCATTGAACTGCGCCAGATAGGCGTGCGCGATGAAGCAAAGATGCTTGGCGGTATCGGCAGCTGCGGCAGACCGCTGTGCTGTGCTACTTTTCTGGGTGATTTTGAACCTGTTTCCATCCGTATGGCGAAAGACCAAAGCCTTTCGCTTAACCCAACGAAAATTTCTGGCATCTGCGGACGACTGATGTGCTGCTTAAAATATGAAAATCATATGTATTGCAAAAATGGCTGCGGTGGCTGTGGCCGCCGTGAGCGCGTAGAAATTCCGAAGATGGGCAGCTTGGTGGCCACACCGCTGGGCAATGGCAAGGTTGTAGGCATTAACCGCCGCGAGCGTACTGCTGCTGTGCAGCTGGCTCCTGATAACACCATTCAGGTGGAATGGGATGAAATTGTAGACGCATCCCAGGCTGATAATGTCTGAGGCAGCAAGCAGCCTGCGCTGCGATTATCTGCCCGGCTGCCAATATAAAATCTGGCAGGACGCTAAGGAGTTCTGCTTTACGACGGACGCTGTGTTTTTAGGCAATTTCCCGCACATAGTGCGTAAGGCCAAAGTGCTGGAGCTGGGCTGTGGCACAGGTGCTATCAGTATGCTTTTAGAAAACCGTGGGGCGGCGCAGGTTACAGCGGTGGATTGCAACCCGCATATTACAGAGCTTTTGCGCCGCAGCGTCGCTGAAAACGGCTTACAGGCAAAAATCAGCGTTGTTGACGGTGATATTTTAAATTATAAACAGCTTTTTCAGCCGGAGAGCATGGATCTAGTGGCAGCGAACCCGCCTTATCGCAATAGCGGCAACGTGCGCCAGATCGGCACAGCGGCGTGTCACGAAGTGACCGCTACGCTGGAAGATTTCTTCCGTGCAGCGGCATTCGCTGTCCGCTATCGCGGTCGTTTTGCGCTTGTGCAGCTGCCGGAACGCTTTGCCGAGAGTATGCAGCTGGCGTTTAAATACGGCCTGCAGCCGAAGCGGCTGCAATGGGTGCATGCTATGCTGGATAAACCTGCGTGGATTTTCCTCATGGAAATGCAAAAAGGTGGCAGCTATGGTCTGGACGTTCTGCCACCGCTTATCATGTATAACAAAGATGGCAGTTATACGGACGCAGTAAAAAAATATTACGAATAAATTTTATAGATATAATTTACGCTTTCGCAATATATAAAAATTCCTAAAACGTCACAAATTTGACGGTTCCTGCCTGTTTATGTTAAAATAATAAGCGTAATTAAGGAGGTTTTTATGGTTAAGAATAGATGCAGATTACATTTACACTGTTTATTATCTGCTGTTATCCTTATGCTGATGGTACCCTTCCTTACAGGCTTTGATATTTCACAGCAGGTAACTGTCCTTTATGACGGGCAGACAAAGGAACTGCGTACTAATGCAACTAAACCGCAAAAGGTTTTGGAAGAAGCTGGCGTAACCTTAGCTGTTGGCGATGGCTGGAAAATGCAGGGCAGCAAGCGTGTGAAGGATGGCAGTGTAATTGAGGTGCTGCGTGGCAAGCCTTTTTATGTTATTCGTGGTGACGAAACTATTGAATACAAAAGCTACCGTTCTACCGTGGGTGAAGCGTTGAAGGATTTAAAAATTCCGTATAAGCATGGCAGCGTTTATCCTAATTTAGATGCACCGCTGACGGAAAATATGCAGGTTTATGTTTTGCAGGAAAATGAAGAGCTGCATTTTAGCGAAGCGAGCGTAGATGTTCCTGTAAAATACGAAGAAGATTACAATATGAATTTTGGCACGGAAAGCGTTACCCAAGAGGGGAAAGCCGGGACAGCGAAAGTTGTTACTAAGCGCGTGAAAAACAGCGATGGCAGTCATTCCGTGCAGGAACTGGCGCGTCATGTAGTTGTAGAGCCGGAAACTAAAATTATCCGCAAGGGTATGGCAATGAGCGTTTATACACCTGAAGGTTATAAGCGTTATACACGTAAAATTAATGCACATGCTTCTGCCTATGTGGCAACAGGCAACAGGACAGCGATTGGTATTGTGCCTTATGAAGGCATTGTAGCGGTTGATCCGCGTATGATTCCGTTTTATACGAAAATGTATATTCCCGGTTATGGCATAGCTATGGCTGGCGATACTGGCGGTGACATGGTTGGCCATCGCGTTGATTTATTCTTTAATGATTATCATCGCGCTATCCAATGGGGCAGACGCGATGTAGAGATTTATATTTTAGCTGATTAAGGTGGAAGATTTATGCTGAAAGAAGTGCTCGTGGTAGAGGGCAAGATGGATACAGTTGCTATTGGCAAGGCTTTGGAAGCAGATACGATTGAAACTGGTGGCTTTACTTTAGCACCGTATACACTGTGCCAGATTGAGGCTGCTTATAAAAAACGTGGCATTATTATCCTTACGGATCCTGATGGTGCAGGAGAGCGCATCCGCCGTTTCCTGACGGAGCGTTTCCCAGATGCGGGGCAGGCGTTCATCCCTAAGCGTGATGCGACAGCGCATAACGATGTTGGTGTGGAGCAGGCGCAGCCGGAGGCGATTTTGGCAGCACTGGCAAAGGTGCGTCACCATGAATATCGTCCGCAGGCAGAGTTTACGGCTAATGATTTGTTTCAGCATGATTTGAATGGCAGCCCGCGTGCGAGCGCACGTCGCGATGCGCTGGGCGCGGAGCTGGGCATTGGCTATGGCAATGCAAAACGCTTTTTGGAAAGATTGAACCATTATGGTGTGAGCCGCGCAGAGTTTTTGGCGGCTTTAGCGAAAATTGGAGAGTGAAACGTGGATAAACCAATTATTGCTTCTCCCCAAGTGACGAACCATATTCTGCACCGCTTTAAGCTGCGTGCTGATAAAAAGCTGGGGCAGAACTTTTTGATTGACGAAAATATTGTGCGCAATATTGTGGCTGCAGCGGAGCTTTCGCCGAGCGATACGGTGCTGGAAGTTGGCCCCGGCATTGGCACGCTGACGCAGGGATTAGCAGAAAGCGGCGCGAATGTTGTTGCTGTGGAGCTGGATAAACGCCTTTTGCCTGTGCTTGATACAACGCTGGAAGGCTATGACAATGTGCGCATTGTTAATGGCGATATTTTGCAGGTTGATATTATGGATACAGTTGGCGCAAGTGAATTTAAGGTGTGCGCTAACCTGCCTTATTATATTACGACACCGATTATTTTTGCGCTGCTAGAAAAACGCCTGCCGATGGAGCGTTTGGTGGCGATGGTGCAAAAAGAGGTGGCGGAGCGTATGGCAGCGCAGCCTGGCGGTAAGGATTATGGTGCGCTTTCGGTAGCGATTCAGTATTATACGGAACCGGAGATTGCGTTTATTGTTCCGCCCTCTTCCTTTATTCCTGCGCCGAGCGTGGATTCCGCTGTTATTGTGTGCAAGCGTCGTGAAAAACCGCCTGTAGAGGTGTGCGATGAGGCATTGTTCTTCCGTGTGGTGAAGGCGGCGTTCTCTTTAAGGCGCAAGATGCTTTCTAATTCTTTGAAGAATATGGGGATTAAGAGTGAGCAATGCGCAAAGTGGCTGGAGCTTGCGGGTGTAGATGGCAAGCGCAGGGCAGAAACGCTGAGCTTGGAAGATTTTGCGGCGCTGACGAATACATTCAATAAAATTTAATTAGAGTACAGATTCCTTTTGGATTATGTGGCTTTAGCTATTACAAAACCCCGCCTTCACGTGTGTGAAAGCGGGGTAAATTTATTAAGCTTCCTTTGCCTGCTTGTGCTATAACAGATGAGGGAGCTAGAGGAGAAGCAAAGTTAGGTTTTAAAACGACCAGATCATACCAGCGTTCCACTGCCAGTTTTTCTGCAAGCAGCCACCGGCTGAGCGTTCTACGTCTGCATAAAGGTGGTTGTTTTTGCCTGTCATGCAGGCGATGCCAAAACCGTATTCCAGCCAGGTGTCGTGTGATTTTGTATCGTTGCGCAGCGAATCTACGCCATCAGTGAGAGTTTCGGCAAAGCTGCCTGTGAACTGGTGATACAGGTTGGCCTTGAGATAGATATTCGTTTTCTTATCCAAATCGTATTCCAGATTGCAGCCAATGCGTCCAAGCGTGCTTACGCTGTTGCCCTGGCGGACATGAATATTATTGCTAGTGGTGTAATCCGCGCCTTTCAAAAAGCCGAAGGTGAGCTGTGCCTGCGGTTCTAGCGACCAGCGTTCATCAAGCTTCTTTTTGCGTCCGTATTCCGTGCTGAGGGTGATGCCTGTATTAGCAAAATCGCCCGTAATACGTTTGCCGTTGGTGTCATAAACAGTGAAATCACTGTCAATGTTATGTACTTTTACGCCTAAATCAAGGTAGTGACCTTTAGTGCGCATATCCGTGCTGTAAAAAGCAATGGAGCGTCCTTTGTTTGTGCCGTTACCACGCTCAAAGGTACTTTTGCCATCCGTATAGGCGAGAGCGATACCTTGATAACGCGTCATTTCTTTTGTGTGTTTAACAATTTTGTCGTAACCTAATTGGTAAGCGGTGTAACGATTGGTGAAGGCACTATCTGTTTTATCGCTGCTATATTTGCCGCCTTTGGAGCGTACCCATACACCCGCATCATTACCTGTTTTATGGCGTAAATCGCCCATGCGCTGCATGAGCTTGTTATCTTCCAGCCAGGTGTAATAACTCAGCGCGTGGCTGGCGACAGCGGTGTGGACGGTGGTTGTCTGTTTTGGTTTGGCAGGCGTAGTTGGCGTTGCAGGTTCAAGCGGGGTAGCAGGGATAACCTGCACTTTCTTCAAATACCAATCTGTATTATAACCTGTAGTTTCACTTTCTTTTTTATCTAAGACATATCTGTTCCAATAGAGCGAGCCTTCGTGGTCATTGGCGAAGAATTTGCCTTGCTCGTTATTTACGCTCACGAGAACGGTGCCGTTGGCATTATTTGTTTTGCCGTTAGCATTGATATTATTCAAGGTGATGTAATGCTCGCCAGTGTGCGTGCCTGCGATGTAGAGGCGGTCGCTATTATTGGTGTTTGTGCCTGCGTCGATATCCAGGTTAAAGCCTGTTTTTTTACCGCTCAGATTGCCGATATATAAATTATTGAAAGTACCATCTTGCATATTGACGGTTGCATTGCTTGTGTCAAGGGATTGGATGAAGGAATCGTAATCGAGATTATTCCAAGTGCTGCCGTTGTTGAGCTGCAAATGGATGCCGTTGATACTTTTGCTATCTACTTCGTTCCAATGATAGTCGTTAGCATTGCCATTAAAAGTGGAGTTGGCATTGTTGACATAGGCGTTGATGTAACCGTTGTTCTTAGCTGTTAAATCGCCATTGATGGTGGTTTGTAAAGTATCAGATGTTTTACCAATGATAATGTTACCGCCGCTTGCCCAGGCAGTACCTGTGATATTGATAGATTTTTCTGCTTGTGCGTTGATGGTGCTACCAGAATATGATGTTATGCTGAATCCATTACCGATAATGTTTAATGTATTATCTGCATTTAGGATGGTAGTAGCGTAATTGTTTGTAGAAATAGCATAAGAATTATCACTAATAATATTTATATTTTGAGCACTAATAGCATTGTTGTTGACTTGTGTTGAATCAGAAGCACCAAGATATAGAGCTTTTGAATTATTACTGTGAAGTGTTATCGT
>CAVKDE010000042.1:0-5927 GCA_963654835.1 Duodenibacillus sp.
AGCCAAGATAGCAGCTTCTTTGCCAAAATTACGCGAAAAAGAAAGATAAGCTACGCGCTCATCTGCCTGCGCCAGCTGCTTCATCACTGCTAAAGTTTCATCCTTTGAACCATCGTCTACTAAAATTAGTTCAAAACTTTCCTGCTGCATTTGTTGCGTCAGTTTAACAAACTCACGATAAAAGTACGGTAATGCTTCCTGCTCGTTATAACAGGGAACTATAATAGATATGCTCAAATCCCCACACCTCTGCAAATTAAACTTACACCTCGTGTATATATCATTCTTATATTAACACGTTTCGTGCTAATATTCAACATAGCACAGAACGTGTCGTGTCAAAAATAAGCTCTGTAAAGTAATTGTGATAATATCTAGTAAAAAAAGGATTTTACCATGAATTTCGCAGAGATTTTACAAGAGCTTAGAGAAGATAATGATATAACGCGCAAAGACCTCGCTAACATATTAAACATATCCGTAAGCACTTTAGGTATGTATGAGCAGGGACGCAGAGAGCCAAATATTGATATGCTGATTAAGATTGCCGATTATTTTAATGTGCCACTAGATTTTCTTGTAGGCAGAAAAAATTTTGTCAGCAAGGAAAATGTCGGCGCGGAAATGCTAGCTGAAGCCTTAGCTTTCAAACGCAAATTTGACAAACTGCCAACTAACGAAAAAAGTATTGTGCGCTATATTTTGAATTTGCATAAGTAAAGTAAAAGAGTAGTAGATTGTGCGTCTACTACTCTTACTTAATATACGATATTCCAGAAAGCAAATTTCAGAAAAATCTATCTTTTGTATTGACATTTCAGAAAATTTATACTATAATGGCTTTGGTGGTTGTGGTTGGCCACTTTCTCCTTATATTATACCAGAGCAAAAATAGCGGCTTGCAAAGAAACGCAATGTCGCTATTTTTGTAAATAGTATTTTCACTAAACTATCAACTAGCTTAATAGCAATTTATTGACTTACATAATTTTACGTAATAAAATATAAGTGGAGGCTGCTATGAAAATTTCAGAACTAATTAAACTACTCAAACAAGCCGGTTGTTACAAAACACGTAGTGGTGCTAATCATGATATTTGGTTTAGCCCTCTAACTGGCAAACACTTCCAAGTTCCACGTCATGGAGCCAAAGAAGTAAAAACTGGTCTTGTTCATGGAATATTTAAAGATGCTGGAGTAAAATAATCGAAGGAGGTCAACAAACATGAAATATAATTTCCCTGCAATTTTCCACCCGGAACAAGAAGGCGGTTACAGTATTTTCTTTCCTGATATTGATGGCTGCTATTCTCAAGGCGAAACGATTCAAGAATGCTGCGAAATGGCAGAAGATGCTTTGACCTTAATGCTTTGGGATATGGAAGAGGCACATAAATCTATACCGCAACCTACAAATATAAATTATATAAAAAAACAAAACCCTAACGATATCGTTACCCTTGTAAAGGCAGATACACTTGCATATCGAAAATTATATGATACAAAAGCTATTAAACGAACGCTAAGTCTCCCGCGTTGGCTAGATACTTTAGCACACGAACGTGGTATAAATTATTCTAACGTCCTGCAACAAGCACTTTTTAAGGAACTTCATCTTTCGTCAAATTAGCTAAAAAGAGTAGTAGATTGTGCGTCTACTACTCTTTTTCGTATGCGTTTATTTAATTTTCTTAAACAGCCGCTTCGTATTCGCTGTCGCTATCTGCGCCAGCTCCTCAAAATCCATATCCAGCACTTCCGCCGCATTACGCGCCGTGTATTCCACATAACCCGGGTTATTGCGCTTACCACGGAAGGGCACAGGCGTAAGATAAGGGCAATCCGTTTCAAAAAGCAATAAATCTTTAGGAATGTATTGCATTACCTCACGCACCTTTTGCGCGTTCTTATACGTTGACGTGCCACCGAAGCCAAAATAATAGCCACGTTTTACCAGTTCTTTCGCCATTTCCAGCGAACCGCTGAAGCAGTGAAACACTGCCTGCACGCCTGTAATCTCCTTTTGGAAAAGCTCCAGCATATCGCCATGGGCATCGCGGTCATGGATAATAATAGGCAAATCAAACTGCTTGGCTAAATCCACCTGCTCTATAAAAATACGCTTCTGCACCTCGCGCGGTTCGTTTTCCTTCCAGTAATAATCAAGACCTATTTCACCAATGGCCACTACTTTCGGATGCTGCGCCCACTTTGCCAGCTGATCCAAATAATTGGCGGCAATCCCTTTTAAATTCTCCGGATGATAGCCCACCGCAGCGTAGATAAAGGAATATTTTTCCGCCAGCTCCACAGCTTTAGCACTGCTTACGCCATCACAACCTGGATTAACAATTCCTTCTAAATCCTGCGCAAGCTGCGCGATAAGCTTCTCTCTATCTTCGTTAAATGCTTCATCATCAAGATGCGCGTGCGAATCCCATAAGCCTGTTCTACTCATAATTTACCTCACATACATAAACACGTTTAAATATAGCTGCAAGAAAAACAGCAGGCTGAACAGAACAAAACGAACGATAGCTGCCTTGCGTGAATAATATTCACAGCCCGCCAAATAAAATTCTTTAGGCTGCTGCGGATTATAAATAATTTTACGCGGCAGCTTTAGCGTAAAGCCTTTTTCTATCTGTTCTACGCCCTTGCTGCTCGAACCCTTCGCCTCGTTTAAAGCTTCGCTGTATTCTGTGCCATCCACAGTATAAGTAAAAATTGGGCAAAGCTGCGAGCCACGGCTCCAGCTTTTTTTATAGCCTGTGATAACGGCGCGCACCTCACTCTTGCAAAGCTTATCCAGCTTAGGAAAATAATTTTTCCAGAATGCACGCACTACAGTAAAGATATACAGCAGCATGGCAATTTTAATCAGCCACGCCATCGTCTTAAACATATAAAAGTCATAGCCGGGATAGTTTTTCCCCAACCAGGCATGGGGCAAAAGGTAAGGAATTAGGCTGCTGACTAAAACTAGCAACATACTGATACCTATTAACAGATACGGTTTCCAGTATAAACGTGAGAATAATTTTTCTGACATACAAATTACCTTTTCTTTACTAAACAGGGAAGAAAGTACCAGAGACGAAGAGCAGACACCGACGGCGTACTAAATGTACGTCGAGGTGGCTGCTCTGAAATATATGGTGCTTTATCACCTGTTTATATTATTTTACTCTGCTACCAGAAGCAATAGAAGTCGGATCAACCAAAGCTAAGTTACCTTGACCGTCAGAAGCACACAAGAGCATACCACAGGATTCAATACCCATGAGTTTAGCAGGTGCCAGGTTAGCAACAACGACGACGTTCTTGCCTACCATTTCTTCCGGAGTGTAATATTGGGAAATACCGCTCACAATCGTGCGCACTTCATCGCCAATTTCTACTTGCAGCTTTAAGAGCTTCTTAGATTTTTTCACTTTTTCTGCTTCCAGAACCTTGCCTACGCGCAAATCAATTTTTTCAAAATCAGGGAAAGCAATTTCCGGTTTGATAGGTTCCATAGCAGGTTTTGCTGCTTCCACAGGTGCAGGAGCTGCTGCCTTGTGCTCGTAGCGTTTACCACCGATGATGGTTGCACCGTCTTCGGTAACTTCAATACGCGGATACAAAGGCTCGCCTTTGCAAACCTTGGTGCCGTTAGCCAGCTTGCCCCACTCAGCATCAGCTAAGAGGAACTGCTCAGGCACTGCCAAGCCTAATTGTGTATAAATTTTCGGGCTGGTGGTGGGGATATACGGGCTAATCAAGATTGCCACAATACGCAGGGTTTCTGCAAGGTTATACATAACAGTTTTCAGGCGGTCAGCCTTAGCTTCGTCTTTAGCCAAAATCCACGGAGCAGTTTCATCAATGTATTTATTTGCACGGCTGATTAAAGCCCAAACGCCTTTGATAGCGGTGTTGATTTCCATGTTATCCATAGCTTGAACATAGTTTGCCACCGTTTCTTTAACGAGGTTTTTCAGCTCATCGTCAATAGCTTCGCTCGCACCAGTATCTGTAACAACGCCGCCATGATATTTTTCAATCATGCTCACGGTTCTGTGCAGCAAGTTGCCAAGGTCATTAGCAAGATCTGCATTAACGCGGTTAATCAGCGCATCACGGGAGAAGTTGCCATCACTGCCCAGATTAATTTCGCGCAGCAAGAAGTAGCGGATAGCATCTGCGCCGAATTCATCAATCAGGCCCAGCGGGTCAATAACATTGCCCTTGGATTTAGACATTTTATCGCCATCAACAACAAGCCAGCCATGACCGTAAACTTCTTGCGGCATCTCCAACCCCATTGCGTGCAGCATAATCGGCCAGATAATAGTGTGAAAACGCACAATTTCTTTACCCACAAGATGCAGGTTTGCAGGCCAGAATTTGTGGAAGAATTCGTCGTCCACGCCATATTTAATACCGGTGAGATAGTTTAAGAGAGCGTCGAACCATACATAAACAACGTGCTTTTTATCGAACGGAACAGGAATGCCCCAATCGAAGGTAGTACGTGTAATGCACAAATCTTCCAAACCTTGTTTAACAAAGTTAATCATTTCGTTACGACGGCTTGCAGGCTGGATGAAATCAGGATGTTTCTCAATAAAATCAAGCCACCAATCCTGATATTTGCTCATTTTGAAGAAATAACTTTCTTCTTCCATCTCCTCTACAGGACGATGGCAGTCAGGGCAGCAGCCGTTTTCATCCAGTTGACGCTCCAGCCAATAAGATTCACAAGGAACGCAGTACAGGCCTTTATAATTCTTTTTGTAGATATCGCCCTGATCATAAATTTTTTGCAGTGCGTCTTGGACAACTTTGTGATGACGCTCCTGGCTGGTACGGATAAAATCGTTATTAGAAATATGCAGACGCTCCCACAGCAGTTTAAAATTAGCAATAATCGCATCAACATATTGAATCGGGGTTACGCCTTTTTCTTTAGCTTTGCGTTGAATTTTCAGGCCATGCTCGTCACTGCCAGTGAGGAAGAAAACATCTTCACCCTTCAGGCGGTGAAAGCGTGCTAAACTATCAGCAATAGTAGTGCAGTAAGCGTGACCAATATGCAGATTGTCACTAGGATAGTAAATTGGTGTGGTAATATAATAACTCGGTTTAGTCATTGTCAGACCCATCTCCTTCAGAAATTAATTGGTTATATAGCTCCCGTTTGGGAATTTTACGTTTTTTTGCTACCTGAGCAAGAGCAATCTTTTTATCTACACCTTCGGCAATAAGTTTTCTCACCTCGTCTAAAGGCTCCAGCTCCTCTTTTAGGCACTCGCTCTTGCCATCGCCAGCACCCAGCACCAAGCAAAATTCGCCGCGCGGCGAATTTTCTGCGAGCCATGCCAGGCAGCCGCTCACAGTACCGCGGTAGAACTCCTCGTGCAGCTTGGTCAGCTCGCGTGCAGCAGCAAGCGGCCTGTCGCCCCAGCACTCAAGGATATCTTTTAAGACTTCCACAATGCGGTGTGGTGCTTCATAAAGAATCATCGTAGCGGGAATATGCTGCCACAGCTCCAATTGTTCGCGGCGGTTGCGCTTGCTTTTAGGCAAAAAGCCGCCAAAGAAAAACGGATAGGTAGACAGACCGCTGGCAATTAAAGCACACAGCGCAGCGTTCGCCCCAGGCACAGGCACTACACGCACACCATTAGCTATCGCATCATGCGCAAGTGCTTCGCCGGGATCGGCAATGCCGGGAAAGCCTGCATCGCTCACCAGCGCAATATTTTTACCTTCTAAGAGCTGCTCTAATAGATAAGCACCCTGCTTTTCCTTGCTGTGTTCATCATAGCGCACAAGGCGGCCTTTAATATCAAAATGATTTAAAAGCTGCAAGGTATGACGCGTATCTTCCGCGGCAATAATATCTGCCTCTTGCAGCATTCGCAATGCGCGTGGCGTCATAT
>CAVKDE010000042.1:5937-9561 GCA_963654835.1 Duodenibacillus sp.
CTTCCAAATTACCTATAGGCGTTGCGCAGAGATAAAGAATTCCGTATTTATTTTGTTCGTTCATTGTCACAGCGTCGCCTCCGTAATATGCCATAATATAATAATTTTATCACAACGCCAGCCATAAATAAAGAAAAAACGCGCAACTTTCGTTGCGCGTTGTGTTTTAACTATAGAATTTTTATAATGACGGATTAGAAGTGACCAGATGCTAGTAAAAGCGACGACCGCGTACTAGGAGTACGTGTAGGAGCTTTTACGACGCAGATGGTTGCTTATCATCCGTCATCGTCAGTTATTCGCCTAAACCAGAGACAAACTCATCCACTCCAGCCCCTGGCGCTACCATCGGCACAACCATATCCTTCGGGTTAATGCACACTTCAACAATATAAGTGCTATCCATCTCCATACCTCTTGCTACCGCAGCAGCAAATTCTTCCGGAGTGCCTACATGCTCACCTGTCAGGCCAAAGGCTTCACCATATTTAACAAAATCAACATAACCTGGGCATTCGCAGGCCATGAAGCGTTTGTTAAACTGTACGGTTTGCAGCTGGCGGATCATGCCCAGGCCGCTGTTGTTAAAGATAACAGCAACTACAGGAACGTTATTGCTGGCCAAAGTAAATAGCTCACTGCCAGTCATTTTAAAGCCGCCATCACCGCTGATGCAGATAACTTTCTTATCAGGGCAGGCAAATTTAGCACCCATAGCAGCAGGCAGGCCAAAACCCATCGTACCTAAGCCACCGCTGGTAATGAGCTGGCGTGCATATTCCACCTTCAAATGCTGCGCGGTGAACATCTGGTGTTGGCCGACATCGGTTGCCACAAGATAATCTTTGCCCTTCAAAATCGGGTTCAGAGCTTCGATAAAGAGCGGTGCTTCGCTTGGGCCGCAATCCTCATCCATACCGGGCCAGCTCATAATCTTTTCCCACCACGGAGCAATATCATGTGCCTTGCAGCCTTTATCAATCATGTTTAAAATAGTGCGCATATCGCCTGCGATATCAATGCTGCTTTCAATGTTTTTGTTAAGTTCAGCAGGATCGATATCAATGTGGATAATAGTTTTATGTGCGCTGTATTTATCACGGTCGCCGGTTACACGGTCGTTAAAGCGAGTGCCCACTGCCAACACCACATCAGCGTTAGCGATAGCGCGGTTCGCACGCTCATGTCCATGCAGGCCGCTCATGCCCAAAAACTGCTCACGATAAGCACTGATGCAGCCAAGGCCCATCAAAGTGCTGGCAACAGGCAGGTGCATCTTTTCGCACACATGCACCGCTTCGTATTCCGCACCGGAGATAGCCACACCGCCGCCCACGAGCATAACAGGACGTTCTGCTTTATTCAGCGCAGCGATTGCTGCTTCAACCAAATCTTTTTGCGGCAGAGCAGTAGGCAGTTCGCGCAGCTTGCTGGCATGGTATTCCATCATACTCGTCTGTACGTCGTGCGCCACATCAATAAGCACAGGACCAGGACGACCACTCTTGGCAATCTGAAAAGCCAAACGCATTGTCTGTGCCAGTTCTTCCGGTTTGTTTACCAAAAAGTTCTGTTTGGTAATCGGCATGGTGATACCGGTAATATCAACTTCCTGAAAAGCATCATGGCCAATCATGCTGCTTTTTACCTGGCCTGTAATTGCAACTACAGGAATGGAATCAAGGAAAGCATTAGCAAGACCGGTTACAAGGTTCGTCGCGCCCGGGCCGGAGGTAGCGCAGCAAACGCCCACCTTACCGCTCGCACGCGCATAGCCGTCAGCAGCGTGCGCAGCACCTTGTTCATGCGCGGTCAAAATATGTTTAATATCGCTCACATCACGCAGAGCGTTGTAAAACGGCAGTATAGCGCCGCCAGGATAACCAAAAATTGTAGAAACGCCTTCTTCCTCAAGGCATTTTACCATCACTTCTGCACCAGTAATTTGCATAGCGTTATACTCCTTTCTTACGCTTTTTCGGCATGAGGCCATTCATAGCGTGATTCTTTTACATCCAGTGCTTCATCGCCGCGCTCCAGTGCTACGATACCCGTCTGTACCATTTCTACAATGCCGTAGCGGCGCAGTGCGTTGGCAAAGGCGCACAGCTTGCCTTCATCGCCAGTGTTGACAAAAGTCATGCTGTTGCCGGTTACGTCGATAGCGTGCGAACGGAAAGCCGTTGCCAATTGCAGCACTTCCATCTGCTTTTCGCCAGCGTGAACCTTTACCAGCAGCATGCTGCGCAGTGCGCTCGTTTCGCGGTGCAGAACTTTAATGCGTTCTACCTCGCTGAGCTTTGCCAGCTGTTTGCAGATTTGCTCAATCGTAGCATCATCTGCATCGACAACAATCGTCATACGCGCATATTCTGCGTCCTGCGTGCTGCCACTGGTTAAGCTGTCAATATTATAACCTCTACGGGAAATCAGTCCTGTTACCCTCATTAAAACGCCCGGTCTGTTGTGGGCTACTATTGATAGTATTTGTTTCATTTCTTTTCTCCTAAAATTGCCGTATAAAGCACCATCTGCTGCATAACGGCTCCTAGGAGTATTATTTATACGCCGTCGTCGCCGTTATTGGCATCTGATACTTTCTCGGCAATTTTTAATTTTGCATTTTTATTTGATAAATTTAACGTGCGGAATAATCTCATTATAAACTTCTTCTTTACGTTGGTTATAAATCACTTTTTGTTCTTCAAAGAAGTTTCTGCCATAGCTGTCGATAGAAACAATCAGCGGGCCAAACATTTTTACATGGCAGCTCCACAAAGTTTCCGGCATACCCAGCTCACGCCAGTTAGCATCAACAATTTCCTGCACTTCGGTAGCAGCAACAACAGCATTACCAGCAGGGAATACGCAGTGGATTGCGCCAAAGTTTTTGCAGGCATATTCAGTGTTCGGACCCATACCGCCTTTGCCAACAATAACGCGCACACCAGTCTTTTCTACAAATTCTTTTTCAAATTTTTCCATACGCATGCTGGTGGTCGGACCAACAGAAACCATTTCAAATTTATCATCACCCAAAGGACGGATAATCGGACCAGCGTGCAGAATCGCTTTATCTTTTACATCAACAGGCAGCTCACGGCCATATTCTACAACACGGCGATGAGCAACATCGCGACAGGTGGTAATATCACCGTTCAAATAAACAATGTCACCAATATGAATATCTTTTAAATCTTCTGCGCTTACAGGAGTAGTTAAAACCTTTTTACCATCAATAATTTCGTACATTATAAAGTCACCCCGCTATGAGAAAGAATTTTGTAGTTTAAGTTTTTATCGAAAATGATGTGGCCACGACGATGAGACCAGCAGCCTACATTTACAGCGACACCAATTACGGACGGATGGCGGGCAGAGTTTTCTACATTAACGCCCATAACAGAATATTTACCGCCCAAGCCTTGAGGTCCAAGGCCGATTTTGTTAATGCCATCTTCAAGCAGTTGCTCCAAAAGTGCAGCATTCTTGTTCGGATTATGGCTGCCAATCGGGCGCATCAAAGCTTTTTTAGCGTGCAGAGCAGCAACTTCTACCGAAGTACCAACACCAACGCCAACCAGAAGCGGCGGGCAGGCATTGAGGCCATAAGAAGTCATAACA
>CAVKDE010000043.1:0-9482 GCA_963654835.1 Duodenibacillus sp.
ATGCTAAGCACCGCATTATTGTAGCAACTTTCTCTTCAAACGTGCATCGTATTCAGCAGGTAATTGATTCTGCTGTGAAATATGACCGCAAGGTGGCTGTTATTGGCCGCAGCATGGTTAATGTTGTAAATATCGCTACCGAAATGGGCTATTTAAAAGCTCCTGACGGTGTTTTGATTGATATTGATGAAACGCATAACTATACACTGGATAAGATTGTTATTATCACTACCGGCAGCCAGGGCGAGCCGATGTCCGCCCTGACACGTATGGCGATGAACGATCATAAAAAGGTTGATATCATGCCTGGCGATACTGTTATTATTTCTGCTACGCCGATTCCGGGCAATGAGAAGCTGGTATCCCGCACGATTGACCATTTGTATAAATTGGGCGCAGATGTTATTTATGAAAAGAGCAATGGTGTCCATGTTTCCGGTCACGGCAGCCAGGAAGAAATTAAAATGATGCACAACCTTGTGCGTCCTAAATTCTTCATGCCTGTACATGGTGAATACCGCCATCTTGTTAAGCACGCTAATCTGGCAAAGAGCTTGGGCATGCCTGCTGACCATATTGTGATTGGTGAAAATGGCAGCGTTATTGAATTAACGAAAAACAGCATTGGCATTAATGGTAAAGTTCCGGCTGGTAAAGTGCTTGTAGATGGCCTGGGCGTAGGCGATGTTGGTAATATCGTGCTGCGTGACCGCCGCCAGCTTTCGCAAGATGGTATTATGATTGTCGTTGTAACGATTGATAAAGAAAGCTGCCATGTTGTTTCCGGTCCGGATATTGTTTCCCGCGGTTTTGTTTATGTGCGCGAAGCAGAAGGCCTGATGGACGAAGCACGCGATAAAGTGCAGGCTGCGCTGGAGCGCTGCGAAGAAAATAATGTTTCCGAGTGGTCCGCTATTAAATCTACGGTACGCGATTCTTTGGGTCGTTTCCTGTATGAAAGAACGCGTCGCCGTCCGATGATTTTGCCGATTATCATGGAAATCTGATGTGTTTGCTAGTGCATAATTTCTGTAAGTTATGTAAGAGCATTGGTAATTAATAAATTTAGGAGTTGTCTGATTTTGCGCAAGGAAAGAAAAGCTAAGCAACAGAATATGAGCTATGCCCGTCTTGCAGGTGCTGCGTGCCTGCTTTTGGGCGTGATGTTTGCTGCAAGCTATGCTTTTGGCAGTGTCCCGCTTGCGGAAAAGGTACAGCTTTACCTTTTGGGTAAGGGTGCCTTCTTACTGCCGTGCGCACTTTTGGCAGTAGCCTGGCAGCTGCTGCGCTTTGGGCAGCTCCATGTTTTTAACAAAAAAACATTGGCTATTATTTTGGTGATGCTGTGCCTTTTAGGCACAGCTCATCATGTTTTTATACCTATGGGCGAAGAGCTTGCTCCTTCTACATTGCCTGAGGGCGGTGGCCTTATCGGCGGGTTGATAACCTTGCTTTTGCATAATACGGTAGGCGAGCTTTTGACCTACGTTGTGCTGGGCATTGGCTGGCTGATGGGCCTGTTTATCCTTTTGCCTGTGAGCACTTTATGGGAACGCTTGCAGGATAAACTGACAGAAGATGAGCTTACGCTCGTCCGACCGGCAGAAAAAAATCCTACCAGACCTGCTGCACGTACCGGCATTTTTAAAGAACCGCAAGTGAGCACTAGGCCGCAATCGCTGACGAAACGTGCAGCGGAGGCGATGGGCGGCAGCGTGCAGCGTGACATTTATGAGAACGATGAATTTGAAGCTTTTACTGAAGGCTTGAAAAAGGAAAGCGGGCTAAAGCGCATTTTAAATTTTGGTAATGAAAATGTTTACGAAAAAGAGCCTGTAAAACAGGAGCTGGAACGTGATCCGGTGCAGATTCCTGAATGGGAGGAGCGCAAACAGGAAGTGATTGTGCGTCCGATTATCAATTATGATTATGTGCCTGATAAACGCTTTGTGGAAGATGATGAAGAAGCTAAAACAGCTGCTCTTGCAGTGCCGTTTACAAGTGGCAGTGCGCAAAGTGCAAGTGAACCTAAAATTACTCCTGCTGCGCAGGCTGCTCCTTCAAGTAGAAGTGGGCAAGCATCAAAAAGCTGGCTTTTTGACGACGTAGAGGTAGAAAGCGGTGCAGCATATGATGTGCAAGAGACGGACAAGCAAGGCGCACAGCAAGAGCAGCACGCGCCCACGGTGCCGATTTATGACAGTGCGGATAAACGCACGGACTATGCTGAACGCGCTGCTGCGAGCGTTAGCGAGCCGCAAACGGAGCTTGCACCAGCGGAAGCAAGCAGCTACCAGCTGCCACCTTTAGCTTTGCTGGATATTCCGCAGGCGAGCGATCCTGCTACCTACCAGAAGGATATCATGGATCAATGCGCTGTGCTGGAACAGACTTTGGCAGATTTTAAAGTGCGGGCAAAGGTTATCGCCGTCACACGCGGACCTTCGGTTACGCGCTTTGAGCTGGAGCCTGCGCCTGGTGTGAAGGTAAGCTCCGTAGTGAATTTGGCGGATGATATTGCGCTACGCCTGGCTGCGCCCGGCGTGCGCATTGAAGCACCCATTCCCGGTAAATCTGCCATCGGCATTGAAGCACCGAATACGAAAAATGATCCTGTCTGCCTGCGTGAAGTGGTGGAAGATGAGGCTGTGCATAACGCTCCTTCGCGTTTGTGCATTGGCTTAGGCAAAGATATCAGCGGCAATATTATTCCTGCTGATTTGGCAAAAATGCCTCACCTTTTGGTAGCAGGTTCGACAGGCAGCGGTAAATCTGTGTGCATCAACACGATTATCGCGGGAATTTTATATAAGGCAAGACCGGAAGAAGTTAAGCTGATTTTGGTTGATCCGAAGGTTGTAGAATTATCCAATTACAACGGTATACCGCATCTTTTGACGCCTGTAGTGACGGAGCCGAAAAAGGCCGCCAGCGCACTGCATTGGGCTGTGGCAGAGATGGAGAGGCGCTATAAAGCGTTCGCTGAAAGCCATGTGCGCGAGATTAACAGCTATAACGCGCAGGCACAGGAAAAAATGCCGTTTATTGTAATTATTATAGACGAATTGTCCGATCTGATGATGGTCGCTAAAGTGGATGTGGAAGATGCTATCCTGCGTCTGGCGCAAAAGGCGCGCGCAGCTGGTATTCACTTGATTTTAGCAACGCAAAGACCATCTGTTGATGTTATCACAGGCATTGTGAAGGCTAATATTCCTTCACGTATTGCTTTTGCTGTTTCTTCTCAGACTGATTCGCGTACTATTTTAGATATGGGAGGCGCGGAAAAGCTTTTAGGCAAGGGCGATATGCTGTTTTACCCGATTGGTTTTAACAAGCCTGTCAGGGTGCAGGGTGCTTTTGTCAGCGATGCAGAGCTGAATAAAATTGTTGATTTTATTATCAAACAATCTATCCCCGTAAATTATAGCGAGGAAGTAACAGCGCAGGAGCTGGAATGTGATAGTAAAGAAAGCAAGAATGAAGAAACAGGGCAGCCAGCTGCTTATGAAGATGAACTGTTCGCAGATGCACTGATGCTGGTGCTGGATTTAGGCCAGGCATCAAGCTCTATGCTGCAGCGTCGTTTCCGCATTGGTTACACGCGTGCGGCACGTCTTGTTGATACGATGGAAGAATTAGGCATTGTGGGGCAATCTGTAGGCAGTAAACCACGTGAGGTTATAATGTCACGTCAGGAAGCAGAAGAACGCTTCCTCAGCCATGAATGAGTGGAGGTACTGACAAATGGACAATGAAAAAAGTGTCGGCACAATTTTAAAAGAAGCACGCGAGGCTAAGGGTTATTCCTTGTCTTATGTGGAGCAGGAAACCAGCATTCGCAGCCGTTATTTGCAGGCGGTAGAGAATGATGAATATGATAAAACTCCGGGTGAAGTGTTTTTAAAAGGTATTATCCGTAATTACGGTAACTTTTTAGGCTTAGACGGTTTAGAGCTGGTTACGCAATATAAGGCGAGTGCTGCAGGCGTAGCGGCAGAAGCTGCACGCAGCAAAGGCATCCGTGAAGTGGATAAGGTGCGCCTTAACATCCAGCTGAAAGATAAACGCGATATTGGCAGCGGTACAGGTAAATTTGAAATGCCTAAACTGCCTGTGAAGCAGATTGCAGCAGGCGCAATTGCCGTGGCTGTTTTAGCCGCAGGCTATTTTGCTATTCCTGCGGCGATTGATTATGCGAAAAATATGCCTAAAGATGAACCTAAGCAAGCTGAACAGGCTAAGCCTGAGGAAAAAGCTGCTATAGCTTTAGATAAGGTTACAGTGGAGCTGGAGGCAGAAGGTTCCTGTTGGTTGGAAGTTACTGCTGATGGCAAGGAAGCTTTTTCCGGGATGATGCAGGCTAAAGATAAAAAGATCTTTGAAGCGAAAGAGAAGCTGGTTATTAAATATGGCAACATTGGTGCGATGAAGATTACTGTTGATGGTAAGCCTGTTGATTTAAAAGGCGAGCATGGTGTAGCTGTTAAAACTTATACGCCGGCAAACGCCGCAGCAGCGGAAAATAAAGCGCAGGAGCCTGCGCAAGAAGCTGCGCCCGCACCGCAGGCAGTGCAGGAAGAAGCTCCTGCTGCGAGCGTGAGCGAGCCGCAGCCTGAACCTGCCGCACCGGAGGCAAGTGCTCCGGCGCAGGAAGCAGCACCCGCACCGAGTGCTGCAGCACCAGCAGCTGAGCAGGCACCGGCAGGCGAAGCAGAGAAAAAGTAATTCAGGAGTAACGCATGAAACAATTTTTACCAATTTCCCGTGAGGAGATTGCAGAACGTGGCTGGGAGCAGATAGATTTTTTGTTTATCAGCGGTGACGCTTATGTAGACCATCCTTCTTTTGGACCGGCGGTTATCTGCCGTGTGCTTGAGGCGCAGGGCTACAAAGTAGCACTTTTATGCCAGCCGCGTTGGGATAAAACTGAAAATTTTGCGGCCCTGGGTAAACCGCGCTTAGGCGTTTTGATTTCCGGTGGCAATCTGGATTCTATGCTGTGCCGTTACACAGTAGGCAAGCACGAGCGTGCTGTGGATAAATATACCGCAGGTGGTGAGGTTGGTAAACGTCCTGACCATGCTACCGCAGTTTATGCGCAGATGGTGAAACGCCTGTGGCCTGAGATGCCTGTTATTATTGGCGGGATTGAAGCCAGCCTGCGCCGCTTTGTGCATTATGACTACTGGGAAAACAAATTGCTGCCTTCAATTTTGGAAACAAGTGGAGCAGATCTTTTAGTTTACGGCATGGGCGAAAAGCAGGTTGTGGAAATTGCTGATTACCTTGCAGGCGGTGCTACGCCTGAAGATATGCACTATATCCGTGGTACGGCATACGCAGCAAGTGCGCTGCCTGAGGGCGAAGAATATGTGGAGCTGCCTGGCTGGAGCGATATTACCGCTGACCGCAAGGAGTTTGCGCGTGCGTTTAAGCTGCAAAGCAAGGAACAGGATCCGTTTTACGGTAAAACTGTGGTGCAAAAGGGTCAGCAAAAATATATCGTGCAGAACCCGTCAATCTATCCGCTGACGATGGAAGAGATGGATGCAGTTTATGATTTGCCCTATATGCGCCGCTGGCACCCGAGCTACGATGCCAAAGGCGGCGTAGCGGCCTTAGAAGAAGTGCAGTTTAGTTTGGTGAGTAGCCGCGGTTGTTTTGGCAGCTGCTCCTTCTGCGCTATTCATGCGCATCAGGGACGTATTATTCAGGCGCGCAGCCATGAATCCATTCTGCGCGAAGCAAAGCTTTTAACAAAGCTGCCAGGCTTTAAAGGCTATATCCACGATGTGGGCGGGCCGACGGCGAACTTTCGCCATCCTTCCTGTGCCAAGCAGTTAAAATATGGCGTGTGCAAGGACAGGCAGTGCCTGTTCCCTAAGCCTTGCCCTAACATTGATGCGGATCATAGTGATTATGTAGCGCTTTTGCGCAAGCTGCGTGCTCTGCCGGGTGTGAAGAAGGTCTTTATCCGCAGCGGTATCCGTTATGATTATATTATGGAAGATAAGAAGCAGGATTTCTTAGACGAGCTGTGCCGTTATCATATCAGCGGCCTTTTGAAAGTTGCCCCTGAGCATATTGCACCGCAGGTTTTGGCGCGTATGGGTAAACCTGGCAAAGATGTTTATTTGAAATTTATGCGCCTTTTCAAGCAGAAAAATGAAGAGCTGAAAATGCCGCAGTTCCTTGTGCCGTATTTTATTTCCAGTCACCCGGGCTGTACGTTAAACAATGCTATTGAACTGGCGGAGTTTTTGCGTGATATCAAGCATCAGCCGGAGCAGGTGCAGGATTTTATCCCTACGCCTGGCAGCGCGGCGACGGCGATGTATTATTCCGGCATAGATCCTGAAAGCGGGCAGAGTGTTTTTGTAGCACGCAATCCGCACGATAAAGCTATGCAGCGTGCACTTATGCAGTATCGCGCTCCGCGTAACCGTAAGCTGGTGCTGGAAGCTTTAAAAAAGGCAGGACGCATGGATTTAGTGGGCAGCGAGCGTAAATGCTTGCTGCACATGGAAGATGAACAGCAAGGTAGACCGAAAAAATTTGCACGTCCTCACGGGAGCAGAGGACGCAATAATAAACGCTCCAGATAAGAGCGGAGGCGATGAAGATGTTCCGTTTTATCTTTTTACTGATGATGCTGGCAGGAATGCTGCTGGGTGCGGGCTGCGCTAGCGAGGAACAAGATGCTCCTGCTGCTGAGCACACGCTGACGCTGTATTCCGAGCTGGATAATAAATTTACGCAAGATATTGTAGACGCTTTTAATAAAGAGCAGCAAAACAAGCTGCAAGTGAAAATAATTTATGAACTGAAACAGGATGCTAAGCCTGATTTAGTTTTAGCCGAGCAGCGCACGCTGAGCGGCTTGAAGCGTCAGGGAAAGTTAAAGCCTGTAGCCTTTGCTGCCGGAGATAGATTAGCAGCAAAGTTTCGTGATGAAGATTTAAATTGGTATGGTGTTTTTTACGACCCGACTGTTTTTTTGATTAATCAGCAGTATGCGCGCACGATTGGACAGGCTAATTTATGCAGCTGGGCTGATTTGGAAGGCAATGAAAGCCTACGGATAGCCATTGAAAATTTGTCCGATAGTAATAGTACGCAAAACTTTTTAGCGGCGTTCGCCGAGCATTTCGGTGAAACGACCTCGCTTAATTATTTGTGGAATATCAACCGCTTTATCGGGCAATACGCGAAGTTTCCTTTTACACCGATTCGCATGACGGCGGTAGGGGATGCTGATTTAGCGATTACCCGTCAAAGCTACGTTTTTAAATATTTAGAGAGTAAGTTCCCTGCTTATGTGGTGCAGCCTAAAGAGGGTTCGCCCGTGAACCTTTACTGCGTAGGTATGTTTAAGGATTGTGCGGCGGACGAGCGGGCGTTGGCGTTTATGGAATGGCTGCTCGTGAGCGATAAGGTGCAATCCATCTCGCAGGAGGATGCAACAGGCTTTATGTTCATCTTCCCCCGTGGTATGGAAGCTGGTGCAGTGGATGCAGATAAGCTGTGGCTAAACAGCAGCTATTTAGCACCGGAAAAGCAGGACGCGTTGACGAATAAATGGCTGGAGAAAGTAAGATTTAGTAAGTGATTTTGGAGGTAAATATGAAGATTGGTATGGTCAGCTTAGGCTGTCCCAAAAACCTTGTTGATTCTGAGGTGATGCTGGGCATTATCCGTGCTAAGCAGCTGGAAGTAACAAATAATCCTGCTGAGGCAGATTTAATTATCGTTAATACCTGTGGCTTTATTGAAAGCGCGAAGGAAGAATCCATCAACACCATTTTGCAGATGGGCGAATACAAAGCGCAGGGAAGCTGCAAATATCTGATTATGACAGGTTGCCTGGGCCAGCGTTACGCAGATGAATTATTTGAAAGCATGCCTGAGGTGGATGCTATTGTAGGTACGGATAGCTTTACTGATATTGGCTGGGTAATTGAGCAGGTGATGCAGGGTAAACGCTTGAAACATCTGGAAAAACTGGAAAGTAAAAATGTGCAGGCTCTGCCGCGTATGCTGACCACGCCCAGCTATATGGCTTATTTAAAAATTGCTGAAGGCTGCGATAACTGCTGCTCTTATTGCATCATTCCGCAGCTGCGTGGTCCCTACACCAGCCGTCCTTATGAAGACGTAATGGCAGAAGCAAAAGAACTTGCGGCGCAGGGTACGAAAGAAATTATTGTTGTAGCGCAGGATACTACCCGTTATGGTGAAGATTTATATGGTAAGCTGCTTTTGCCGCAGCTTTTGCGCGATCTGAATAAGCTGGAAGGCTTGCAATGGATTCGGGTGATGTATCTGTATCCGAATAATTTTACGGATGATTTGATTGACGCCATTGCTGAGTGCGATAAGGTTTGCAAATATATTGATATTCCTTTGCAGCACGCCAGCGACAGACTTTTGCAAAGCATGAACCGTTACGATACCCGCGCGGAGGTAGAAGCACTTTTAGAAAAGCTGCGTACGCGCATTCCCGGTATTACCATCCGCACAACATTCATTGTGGGCTTTCCCGGTGAAACCGATGATGACTTTGAAGAACTTAAAGATTTTGTGGAAAAGCAGCGTTTTGAAAACGCCGGTGTGTTCCAATATTCGCAGGAAGAAGGCACTATTGCCGGGGCAATGGAAAACCAGATTGCACCGGAAGTTAAGGAAAACCGCTACCACGAGCTGATGGCGTTGCAGGCCGGGATTTCGGAAGAAATTCATCAGGAGCGTGAAGATGAAGAGCTGGACGTTCTCGTAGAAGGCTTTGATGAAGAAAACCCGAACTTGGCTGTTGGCCGCTCTTATCACGAAGCACCTGATATTGATGGCAATATTTTCATTGAAAATGCTGGTGCATTAAAAGTGGGCGATATGGTAAGGGTAAGGATATTGCAAGGGTTTACCTATGAAATGGTGGCTGAAATTGTCCAATAAAGCACCATCTGCGTCGGAATGGCTCCTAGGAGTATTGATTATACACCGTCGTCGCCATTCCTTGCATCTGGCACTTTCTGAACAATTTTATTTTAATTAGGCAGAGTAGGTGTTTGGCATGAAAGTAGAGATTGTAACCACAGGCACAGAGCTGCTCTTAGGTGAAATTTTAAATACCAATGTGCAGTATTTGTCACGGAAGCTGAATAATATGGGCTTTGATGTTTTGTATCACACGACAGTGGGTGATAACGCGGAGCGTATGCAGCAGGTGCTAAAAAACGCCATGCAGCGCGCGGATATCATTATCACTAGCGGTGGCTTGGGGCCGACGCGCGGTGATATCACGAAAGAGATGGTAATGCAGGTGTGCAATACCGATAGCTATCTTGATTTAGATACGTGGGGACGCATTGACGCATATTTTGCTAAAAAAGGCCTTACGCCTTCAGATAACAACGAAAAGCAGGCTTATGTGCCGATTGGTGCAGAGGTTTTGCAAAATGACGTTGGCACTGCTCCCGGAC
>CAVKDE010000044.1:0-9300 GCA_963654835.1 Duodenibacillus sp.
GCAAAAATCCTTAGTTTAAAACATCTTGTAAACTCTTGCCGTTAGGTGTATTATACCACACTTGTCCCCCCCGACAAGCCTTTTGGTTAGAAAATTTTTCATTGTTCGTAGAGCTTGTACGGAATGATGCCGCAATTCACGCCAAGTTTTATTCGCAGCAGCACGCACTATGGCAAAATCGTGCAACAAAAAACAAAAACACCGTGCATTGTCATTTTCATAACAACACACGATGTTAATTTTACGTTCAGCTAATTACGCAAACTAATTATTTGAACAGGCCCAGCAGCATGCCGCCGTTAGCAGCAAGTACAGGAGCAAATACCAGAGATACAATAGTCATCAGTTTGATCAAGATGTTCATTGCAGGTCCGGAAGTATCTTTGAACGGATCGCCTACGGTATCGCCAACAACGGTTGCATCATGAACCGGAGTGTGTTTGCGGCCGGAAGCTTCTACAAATTTCTTAGCGTTATCCCAAGCACCACCAGCGTTAGCCATGAGGATAGCAACCAGAACGCCGGAAGCCAGAGCACCACCAATCAGGCCGCCCAGAGCTTCAGTACCGAACAGGAAGCCAACCAGCAGCGGAGCAACGATAGCAATAACACCAGGCATAATCATCTCGTGCAGAGCAGCTGCGGTGGAGATGTCTACGCATTTTTGGTAATCAGCTTTAGCTTTACCTTCGAGCAGGCCGGGGATTTCGTGGAATTGACGACGAACTTCCTCGATCATCTGGTAAGCAGCTTTACCAACAGATTCCATGGTCATAGCACCGAATACGAACGGCAGGGTTGCACCGATGAACAGACCAATCAAAGTTACAGGGTTCAGCAAATCGATAGCTTTCAGGCCAACAGTGTGAGCATAAGCAGAGAACAGAGCCAGTGCAGTCAAAGCAGCAGAACCGATAGCGAAACCTTTACCGATAGCAGCAGTGGTGTTACCAACGGAGTCTAAGGTATCGGTGATTTCACGTACTTCAGGAGGCAGCTCGGACATTTCTGCGATACCACCAGCGTTATCAGCGATAGGACCATAAGCATCAACTGCAACGGTCAGACCAGTGGTGGACAGCATACCAACAGCTGCCAGTGCGATACCGAACAGACCCATACCAGGATCTTTTGCACCGCCCATGGTGAAGAAAGCAAGGATTACACCAATGCAGATGAAGATCATCGGCAGGAAGGTGGAATACATACCAACAGCCAGACCGGAAATAATGGTGGTTGCCGGACCAGTTTCGGATTGTTCAGCAATTTTCTTTACAGAAGCGTAATCTGCAGAAGTATAAATCTCGGTGATTTTACCAATCAGCAGACCAACAATCAGACCGGAAGCAATTGCTACGAAAGCAGCAGTGTTACCGAAGATAGAAGTGGACAGATAATAAGCAGCAGCGATTACGATAACGCCGCCAACATAAGTACCATGGTTCAATGCAGCCTGCGGGTTGGTGGATTTGCTATTGCGAGCATAAGCAACACCAATCAGGGATGCGATGATACCAGCAAATGCCAGCTCGAATACGAACATAACGCCTTCGCCACCCGGGTAAGCTACAGCACCCAGAGTAATAGCAGAGATGATAGCACCAACATAGGACTCGAACAAGTCAGCACCCATACCTGCAACGTCGCCTACGTTATCGCCTACGTTATCAGCGATGGTAGCCGGGTTACGCGGATCATCTTCAGGCAGGCCTTCTTCAACTTTACCTACAAGGTCAGCACCAACGTCAGCAGCTTTGGTATAGATACCGCCGCCAACACGAGCGAACAATGCAATGGAGCTTGCGCCCAGACCAAAGCCGGTAACGATATCAATATCGCCGAACAGCATGTAAGCTGCAGCAACACCAACGATACCTAAGCCAACTACGCCCAGACCCATAACAGCACCGCCGGAGAAAGCAATTTTCAGAGCTTCCGGCATACCGCCGCTTTGAGCAGCAGCAGCAGTACGAACGTTAGCTTTGGTAGCAACGGTCATACCAATGTAGCCTGCACATACGGAGAAAATTGCACCCGCAACGAAGCAAACTGCAGTAAGCGGAGACAGGAACATAGAGATAACAATAGCAACTACGATTACAAACGCGGACAATGCTTTGTATTCGCGGAACAGGAACGCCATAGCGCCCTCATGGATGTAACCGGCAATTTCCTGCATGCGAGCGTTGCCTGCTGGAGCTTTGCCGATTGCGCTGCTGAGCATCAGAGCAACTGCAAGTGCAACGATACCAACAACGATGGAGATCAGTAAGAAATTCAAGACCCTAAACCCCTTTCTTTGATATAAAAAATTTAAAATTTAAAGAGCGCAGTTACGCTCTTTGTAACATGATGAACTAAGCGTTGATTTTTGCCAGCGCCAATGTAATAACAGCAAATGCAGCACCTAAAACAACAGTAACTTTAGCCATTACTGTATCTAAGTCGTTGCCTTTGCCAAAAAACGCACCGTCACTGCCGCCGAAAGTACTGCCCATACCGCCGCCTTTGCCGGACTGCAGCAGAACTGCGCCAATGAGTGCTATGCAAACGATAACTTCAAGAACCATCAAGACAGTTTCAATCACAGAGCTTACCTCCTCATATTTTTGTACCATAGTATTTTACCATAAAGCCACTTATAAAGCTAGTGTTTTTTTAGTATTTTATGTTATAATAAGCTTGCTGCGACTCTTTCCAGTAGGAAGGAGGTGACAACGTGCTTAAATTTGCAATTTCCTTTTTCATTTCTGTTATGGCAAGTATAATCAGTCACTATATTTGCAAGTGGTTAGACAGAAAATAGCACGCAGCTAGCCCAAAAATTGAAAGAGCCTCGGGAATTGTTGCTGCTCCCGAGGCTTTTTCTTTTGCGTGACAACGTGTCATTGCAATATCCTTTAGTCAAGATAAGTATAACGCAAGACTAAAAAAATGTCAATTTTTATCTGATGTTATAAAAAACTTTTCTGCCGTTATATTTAGCTGCTTTGCCAAGATCTTCTTCAATGCGCAGCAGCTGGTTATATTTGGCAACGCGATCCGTGCGGGCAGGCGCACCAGTCTTGATCTGGCCTGCGTTCACAGCAACAGCGATATCAGCCAAGGTAGTATCCTCAGTTTCACCGCTGCGGTGAGAAATAATGCAGGTATAACCAGCACGTTTAGCAGTTTCAATAGCGTTGAAGGTTTCGGTCAAAGTGCCGATTTGGTTAACTTTAATCAAAATAGCATTAGCTACACCTTTTTCAATGCCCTGAACCAGACGTTCTTCATTGGTAACAAACAGGTCATCGCCAACAAGCTGCACTTTCTTGCCCAGTTTTTTGGTGAGTTTCTTCCAGCCGTCCCAATCGTCTTCTGCCATACCGTCTTCAATAGAGATGATAGGATATTTAGCGCACAGCTCAGCAAGATATTCAACCATTTCATCGCTGGTTTTTTCTACGCCTTCACCAGTCATTTTATATTTGCCGTCCTCGTAAAATTCGCTGGAGGCAACATCCATTGCCAGCACGATATCTTTGCCCGGTTTGTAACCTGCACGCTCGGTAGCTTCCAGGATAACCTCAATAGCATCAGCATTGCATTTCAGGTTCGGCGCAAAGCCACCTTCATCACCCAAAGCGGTGCTTAAGCCTTTTTCTTTGAGCAAAGCTTTTAAGTTATGATAGATTTCGGCGTTCATGCGCAGTGCCTCGCTAAAGGATTTAGCACCTACAGGCATAATCATAAACTCCTGAATATCCACATTATTGTCTGCGTGTTGACCACCGTTTAAAATGTTCATCATCGGCACAGGCAGCTCTTTCGCAGCAACGCCGCCCAAATAGAGATACAGCGGCAGGCCCACGGAAGCAGCAGCAGCCTTAGCCACAGCCATGGATACACCTAAGATAGCATTCGCACCTAGGCGACCTTTGTTCGGCGTGCCATCTAAGCGCACCAAAAGCTCATCAATTTCCGTCTGGCGTGTTGCATCAAGACCAATTATTGCCTCGGCAATAATATCGTTAACATTATCAACTGCTTTAGTAACGCCTTTGCCCAGATAACGCTCTTTATCACCATCACGCAGCTCTACAGCTTCGTGTACACCTGTAGATGCACCGGACGGAACAGCAGCGCGTCCCATTGCGCCATCTTCCAGGCACACTTCCACTTCTACAGTCGGATTGCCGCGAGAATCTAAAATCTCACGTGCATATACTTCAGTAATCATTGCCATTTTCTATCACCTCATGCTTGATTTCTTAATCTATTAACGATTTTCCTGTCATTGCCTCAGGCTGCTCAATGTTAAGTAACTCCAGCAAAGTCGGCGCAATATCAGCCAAAATACCATTATGCAGCTTATGTGGCTTGTCGCTCACTAAAATAAACGGTACAGGGTTCGTCGTATGCGCTGTGTTCGGCGTGCCATCACTTTCCGCCATCTTTTCCAGATTGCCGTGGTCAGCGGTAATGCACACGCTGCCGCCGAGGGAAAGCACTTTGCGCACAATGCGACCTGCGCAATCATCCACCTTCTCCATCGCAGCAATGGCTGCACTCAGCACTCCCGTATGACCAACCATATCAGGGTTAGCAAAGTTTAAGATAACAGCATCAAATTTGTCCTTATCCAGCTCTGCCAAAAGTGCCTGCGTTACCTCTTCCGCACTCATTTCCGGCTGCAAATCATAAGTTGCCACCTTCGGCGACGGAATCAGCACACGCTCCTCATTAACATTCGGAGCTTCTACGCCACCATTAAAAAAGAAGGTAACATGGGCATATTTTTCCGTTTCCGCAATGCGCAGCTGGTGCAAACCATGCGCAGCCAGAACTTCGCCCAGTGTATCTTTAATTTCTTCCGGTGGGAAGGCAATAGGCGCGTCAATAGTAGCGTCGTACTGCGTCATGCACACGTAGTTCAGCGGGCGTGCGCTTGCCGGACGGGTAAAATAAGGGAATTTCTCATCATGCAGCGCACGCGTAATCTCGCGTGCTCTATCAGGACGGAAATTGAAGAAAATCACACCATCGCCAGCGGTAATTTTGCCATCTACACCAGCAATTGTAAAGGGTTCGACGAACTCATCCGTTACACCAGCTGCATAAGAAGCCTCCACACCGCCCGCTGCACTCGATGCCTTTGCGCCTTCGCCCAGCACCAATGCTTTATACGCGCGTTCTACACGCTCCCAACGTTTATCTCTGTCCATAGCGTAGTAACGGCCGCTTACTGTAGCAATTTTGCCCACGCCAATTTCTGCCATTGCTTTTTCCAGCTGCTCAATAAAATTAAGCGCAGTTTTCGGACCAACATCACGTCCGTCCAAAAAGGCGTGTACAAAAACCTTCGTCAGCCCTTGCTGTTTTGCCATTTTTAAGAGTGCAATTAAATGCTCAATATGGCTGTGCACACCGCCATCAGAAAGCAGACCTAAAAGATGCAACGCTTTATCAGCAGCCTTTGTCTGCTCCATAACATTAAGCAGTACGGAATTTTTATACAGCTCGCCATCCTCCACTGCTTTATCAATGCGGGTCAGACTTTGATAAATAATGCGGCCTGCGCCAATATTTAAGTGACCGACCTCAGAATTACCAATCTGCCCTGCAGGCAGGCCAACAGCTTTGCCGCTGGCCTCTAAAGTAGTGTGCGGGTAGTTCGCAAAAAAGCTATCCAGGTTAGGAGTTTTCGCCATCGCCGCAGCGTTAGTTTTTACTGCGGGAGCTATGCCCCAACCATCTAAAATCATTAAAAGTACAGGTTGTTTCATTATGTTTTTTATTCTTCGTCTTTTTAAAAACTTCTTACAATAGTAGCAAAGCTATCCGCCTTCAAAGAAGCACCGCCAACCAAAACACCATCAATACCGCTGATGTTAAAGGAAGCAGCATTCTTTTCATTTACACTGCCACCGTACAGAATGCGGACTTTACGTGCGATATCCGGCGTAAAGATTTTGCCGATTTTCTCACGGATTAAAGTGCATACTTCCAGCGCATCTTCAGGTGTTGCAGCCTTACCGCTGCCAATCGCCCAGATAGGCTCATAAGCAACAACAAGGTTTTCTGCATCTTCTGCGGAAATTACGCGTAGCGCACTTTTAAGCTGCATATTGATTTTACGAGCAGTTTTACCTGCTTCACGCTCTTCTAAGTTTTCACCCACGCAGAGGAGCGGTTTCAGGCCATTACGGTAAGCTGCCATAATCTTGCTGGCAACGATTTTTTCGTTTTCGCCAAAAATCGTGCGACGCTCGCTGTGACCAACAAGCACATATTCAGCGCAGATATCAGCAATCATTGCACCGGAGACAGCACCAGTGAAGGCACCTTTATCTTCCCAATGCAAATCCTGCGCACCATAACCAACATGCTTGCCGTCAATAGCATCAGCAACAGTTTCCAACGCAGTAAACGGCGGGAAAATAACAACCTCGTTCAACGTGCCATTGGTTTCCATAACGATGTCTTCTGCAAGCTCTACAGCTTCGCTGACAGTTTTGTGCATCTTCCAGTTACCGGCAATCATCTTGCGGCGCAAATCATCAAGCGCAGCCACACCGGGCAGCACCTTGCCTTCCAGATATTCCAGAGAAGCACCGCCACCGGTAGAAATGTGCGTAATACGCTTAGCCAGACCAAGCTTTTCAATAGCAGCAACACTGTCGCCACCGCCAACAATGCTGGTAGCACGGCTCTTAGCCACAGCTTTCGCTACAGCCTCCGTACCTTTGCAGAAGGCATCCATCTCAAACACGCCCATCGGCCCGTTCCAGACAATCATCTTCGCATCAGCTAAGGCAGCAGCATAAGCTTTGCTGGTTTCCGCACCGATATCCAGTGCCATATAGTCCTGATTCAAATGCTTAACATCTTCTGTTACATGCTCAGCATCAGGTGCAAAAGCAGCAGCCATTACTAAATCAGTAGGCAGCAGCATATTTACTTTGTTTTTCTTAGCTTTAGCCAAAAGTTCTTTAGCTAAATCCAGTTTATCTTCTTCAACTAAGGATTTACCCATCTTATGCCCTTGGGCAGCAAGGAAGGTGTTCGCCATACCGCCACCGATAAGCAGGGTATCAACTTTATCCAGCAGGTTGCTGATAACGCCAATTTTATCGCTGACTTTCGCGCCACCGATAATGGCTACAAAAGGATGCAGCGGATTTGTAACAGCCTGGCCAACGTATTGAATTTCTTTTTCCAGCAGGAAGCCGGCAGCAGCAGGCAGAAAATGCGTTACGCCTTCTACCGAAGCGTGCGCGCGGTGCGATACACCAAAGCCGTCATTTACATATAAATCTGCCAGAGAAGCAAGCTTTTGTGCAAATTCCATATCATTCTTTTCTTCTTCCTTATGGAAGCGCAAGTTTTCCAAAAGCAGGATATGTCCAGGCTTAAGCTTGCTGGCAGCAGCCTGGGCAGCCTCGCCTACGCAATCCGTAGCGAAAAGAATTTTTTTGCCCAACAGTTTACCTAAATGCTTAGCCACAGGAGCTAAGGAAAGTTCCGGCTTAACCTGTCCTTTAGGACGGCCAAGATGTGCCATTAAAATAACAGCAGCTTTCTGCTCCAGCAGATATTTAATGGTCGGCAAAGAAGCAGTGATGCGGGTATCATCAGTAATTTCGCCCTTATCGTTTAAGGGAACGTTAAAATCAACACGTACCAGAACTTTTTTCCCGGCAACGTCTAAATCACGTACAGTTTTTTTATCCACGAATAAGAATCTCCTTTATTACAGGCCTTGTTTAGCAATGTAAGCAGCAAGGTCAACTACACGGTTAGAATAACCCCATTCGTTATCATACCAGCTGACAACTTTAGCCATACGCGGACCAACCATCATGGTGGAAAGGCCATCGATAATGGAGCTCAGCGGGCAGCCATTGTAATCGCGGGATACCAGCGGTTCATCGCTGTAACCCATAATGCCTTTGAGTTCGCCTTCAGCAGCTTCTTTGAGCACAGCGTTGATTTCTTCAGCAGTGGTATCAGTTTTCAGCAGTACAGTAAGGTCGGTAATGGAAACGTTCGGAGTCGGCACACGCATTGCAAAACCGTTGAGTTTGCCTTTCAGTTCCGGCAGAACTAGGGCAACTGCTTTGGCAGCACCAGTAGTGGTCGGGATGATGGAGCAGGCAGCAGCGCGGGCACGGCGCAGGTCTTTATGCGGCAGATCAAGAATTCTCTGATCGTTAGTGTAGGAGTGAACAGTAGTCATCAAACCGCTTTCAATACCAAATTTATTCAGCAGCACTTTCGTAAACGGTGCCAGGCAGTTAGTGGTGCAGGATGCGTTGGAAATAACATTATGTTTAGCAGGATCATATTTTTCTTCGTTAACGCCCATAACAATGGTAATATCCTCACCTTTAGCAGGAGCAGAAATAATAACCTTCTTTACGGTATCATGCAGATGAGCAGCAGCTTTCGCACCTTCGGTAAAACGACCGGTGGATTCTACAATGATTTCTGCACCAGCTTCACCCCAGGGAATTTGTGCAGGATCAGGATTAGCAAAAACTTCTACTTTATGACCATCAACAACGATGTAGTTATCTTCAACACTGATATCATGATGGAAAGTACCATGAACGGAATCGTATTTCAGCAAATGAGCAAGAGCCTTGATGTCACCCAAATCATTGATAGCAACAACTTCCACTTCAGGGTTGTTGAAAGCTACACGGAAAACCTCACGGCCAATGCGGCCAAAACCATTAATACCTAATTTTGTCATAATAACTGCCTCCTTAAAATTTAAGAGAATCTAAATTTGCACGATTGTGCTAATTAACAAGTTCATACTATGGCATAAGCGATTATTGTGCTTTAGCCATATTTAAAATTTCCTTCGCCGCCGCCTCGTCCGTCACCAAAATATCTTGTCTGGACGCACGGATAACAGAAAGAATTGCTGCTGCCTTAGATTTGCCACCAGCGATACCGATAATGGTACCGATATGCTGCAAATCCTGTAACATCAGTCCGGCGTTATTAGTCATATACACCTGCCTGCCATCTAAAGCGCAATACTGGCCAAAGGCTTCACCCACAGCGCCATCTTCTTCCAGCTTCGCGATAATTTCGCTGCTCAAACGCCTGTGGCGCGCCATAACGCTGGCACGGCCTACGCCATGCACTAAAATATCTGCCTGCTTGATGATATCTACGACAGCACGCACGCCCACATCTTCTTTGAGGATACTGTTTAAAATATCCTCGCTCACGCTATCAGGAACGTAAAGCTGTCGGTAAGACGCGCTTAGCTTTTGTGCCAGCACCGTGGCAATCGTGTTG
>CAVKDE010000045.1:0-9187 GCA_963654835.1 Duodenibacillus sp.
AGCTAACGCTGCAATAGCCTGCGCGCCACCCATTTTATAAATTTCTGTTACGCCGATAAGTTTAGCCGTTACCAGCACGTTAGCATTCACCTTGCCATCTTTTCCGGGCGGTACAGCCATCACAATACGCGGTACGCCGGCAACCTTCGCGGGGCAGGCGTTCATCATGACAGAGGAAGGATAAGCCGCAGTGCCACCGGGAACATAAATGCCTACGGAATCAACAGGCGTAACCTTCTGGCCGAGCAGCGAACCATAGGGGCTGTTTGTGAGCCAGGTTTTCGGCATCTGCTCTTCGTGGAACTTCATAACATTAGCAATCGCACGCTTTAGCGCTGCCTTCACTTCGGGTTTTACAATCGCTTCAGCTTCTGCAAATTCTGCTTCCGTTACGCGGATATTTTCCGGCGTTAATTCCACTCTATCAATAAGTTTAGTATAGTAAAAAAGGCTTTCATCGCCATTTTTGCGCACATCGGCAACAATCTGCTCTGCAACCTGAGCCGCAGTCATGTGTCTGCCGAACATAGCGTCCGTTCCTGCCTGAATACGCGGAGAAAGTTCCACCTCGTCAAAAGCTTTTTTCTTCATCAAAGCAGCAATTTCTGCTGCACTCATCTTTCTTGCATCTGTAACCTGCATTTTATTTGGCCTCCTCATTTAAAACAATACGTAAATCTTCAACTAATTTGTGCAAGCGCGCAAATTTCAGCTTGAAGCTGGCACGGTTGGCAATCAGTCTGGCGGTGGCAGTGAAGATGGAATCAACTTCTGCCAGCTTATTTTCTTTCAGGGTGCGCCCTGTTTCTACTATATCAACTATCATCTCGCTCAGGCCTACGATAGGACCAAGCTCGATGGAGCCGTTTAATTTAACAATTTCTGTCTGAATGCCCAGCTTATTAAAATACGCCTTCGCACAGTTCGGATACTTCGTCGCCACGCGCAGGTGAGCGTAATCCGTCAGTTTTTCACGGCGTTTGGCCTCTGGCACAGCCATCATCAGGCGGCATTTGCCAAAGCCTAAATCCAATAATTCCACCACATCTTTATCCTGCTCTAAAAGCACATCTTTACCGATAATACCAATATCTGCTGCGCCATATTCCACATAAGTTGGCACATCTACAGTTTTAGCAATAATGAAGCGCACCTTCGTTTCTTCGTTGGCGATAACCAGCTTACGCGAATCCTCCGTGACGTTTTCTGCGCTGTAACCCACTTTTTCCAGCAGGCGCACAGATTTATCAAATAGCTTGCCTTTGGGCAAGGCGATTGTTATATAATCGTTCATATTTAACCCCTCTTACATTTCTAAAGATTAACGAGAAGGTATCAGAGACGAAGAATGGCGACGACGGCGTATATACAATACTCCTAGGAGCCATTCTGAAGTATATGATGCCTTATCCGTTAATCTTATTCTACATATACTAATGAATTGCAGCTATATTCTTTCACAGCAAGTGCTGCATTTTGCAAGTCAGTCGCCTCTGTCAAAAGTTTCACGCTGCGCCCTTCGCTACGCAATGCTGTTGCCTTAGCAATAGCCTCCGGCAGTTTGCCTGCGCTCCAAGCTACCAAAACATCCCAGCTGCGCGCATTCTGCGCTACGCCGTTACGTTCTAACGCCAGCAGCACTCTATCAACGCCAAGGGCAAAACCCGTCGCCGGGCAGCTCAGGCCAAAACGCTGCATCATTTTGTCATAGCGGCCGCCACCGGCCACAGGATAACCCATCTCCGGCAGATAAATTTCAAACAGCATACCTGTGTAATAATCAAAAGAACGATACAAGCCTAAATCAAAGCTTAAATACTCGGCTGCGCCGTAAGCTTTTACCAAATTATAAATGCTGCGTAAATCGCTGAGCGCACCCAAAGCCTTAGCATTCGTCACAACCTGCTCCATACGCTCTAAAAGTTCTTCGCACCCTTGCAGGAACAAAAAATCTGCAAAAAGCTGCTTGATTTCCGGGCGAATATTTTCCATACTATCTGCCATCTGCTGCATGGCTACGGCATCATGCCTGCGCAGATAGCCTTTTAATTGAGCAAGCTGCGCTGCGTCAAAGCCAGCTTCTTCCGCCACGCCTTCAATAAAATCAACGTGGCCTAGGCTAATCGCAAACTGTTTAATACCTGCCGCCTGCATTGCCTGCGCCGCCAACACAATCACCTCGGCATCAGCCGCTGCGCCACTGGCACCTAAAAGCTCCACCCCGGCCTGTTCAAATTCACACTGCCTACCCGCCTGAATTTCTTCATAACGATAAAGATTAGCAAGATAACACAAACGCTTAATACGTTCGCCGCTAGCCAGGCGCGTTGCTGTCAGGCGCGCAATCGGTGCTGTCATATCACTGCGCAAAACCAGCAGGTTATTGCTGCGATCAAAAAAGCGAAAATCGCCCTTCGCACCAGCCTCGCCAAATGTGTCGACATATTCAAAATCCGGCGTTTTCACCTCGTCATAACCCCATTTGTCGAAAACATCGGCAATGGCGTTTTCTACAGCACGGCGAGCTTTCATCTCGCCCGGCAGAATATCTTTCGTGCCATAAGGCACCTGATATACCTTGTTACTCATTTTCTTCCCCTCTTAGTTTCTTTCTAATTTTATATTTATTTGGCAGAGGTTTCTTCCTCTGTTTTTGCTTTTTCCTCTCTGATCACAGGCATCACAGAATTATAACCATCAGCACCGTAAACCAGACAGCGTTTAACACGAGAAATAGTTGCCGTGCTCGCGCCAGTTTTTTCTACAATTGTTTCGTAAATACAGCCTTCGTCTAACATACGCGCAACCTCCAAACGCTGCGCCAAGGCCTTTAACTCGCTAATCGTGCAGATATCTTCAAAAAATTTATAGCATTGCTCCTCATCTTTTAAACTCAAAATTGCCTTAAATAATTGATCTGTCAAATGGTCGTGAATATTTGCTGCCATCTCGTTTCCTCCTCAAATTTTCATCACAGCTTCATCAAGCTAAATGCTCTACGAAGCAATTTACTTTAGCACACTAACTTATGAAAATACTTTAATACTTTATCTAGTGAAAGTCAAGCGTTTTTTTGTAAAAATTTTTCTTTTTCTTATGTATACAAAACTAACAGCTGTTATGGCCTTTACAAACGCCTAGTATTTTGATATAATTTGTTCAATTTGAAACGATAACGAGCATAACTTTACAGCTTTAGAAAAATATTACGTTTTTTGAAGAATTTTGTTGACAATGTCGTGAATTAGATGTATGATAATCTCACTAAATTTCATAAGAGGTTTCATCAAGAGTAGCTGAGGGACTGGCCCGATGACGCTACGGCAACCACACTCGTGTGAACGGTGCCAATTCCAACGGAGTATTCCGACAGATGAAGAAATACTAACGCAATGTATCCTTCACCGTGTCGGTGAAGGATTTTTATTTATAATGAAACTCTCTCTATAATATCAAAAAACGCAAAGGCTTACTAGAAAGTATCAGAGGCGAAGAATGACGACGGCGTACAAATAGTACTCCTAGGAGTCATGATGAAGCATATGATGCTTTATCGTAAGCCACACAGAACAGAAAGGAATTAAAGAATGATAGACTTAGTAAATGTAGAAAAAACTTACTACAGCAAAGCCGGCGACATTCACGCTCTGCACACCACAAACCTGAGCATTAAGGCTGGCGAAATTTTTGGTATCATCGGTCTGTCCGGTGCAGGTAAATCCACTTTGGTGCGCTGCATCAATATGCTGGAGAAACCAACCGCAGGCCAGGTTTTTGTTGATGGGCAGGAACTCACTGCGATGAACGAAAAAGAACTGCGCAAAGCACGCCAAAGCATCGGCATGATTTTCCAGCACTTTAACCTGCTCGCCAGCCGCACGGTTTATGATAACATCGCTTTCCCGCTGGAAATCCAGGGCGTAAGCAAGGCAGAAATTGAAAAACGTGTACGTCCTCTTTTAGAGCTGGTACAATTGGAAGAACGTGCCAACTACTACCCCAGCCAGCTTTCCGGCGGCCAGAAGCAGCGCGTAGGCATTGCGCGTGCGCTGGCAAGCAACCCGAAAGTTCTGCTGTGCGACGAAGCAACTTCCGCGCTCGACCCGCAGACGACGAAATCTATCCTGCAACTGCTGCAAGACATCAATAAGAAGATGAACCTTACCATCGTGCTCATTACGCACCAGATGGAAGTTGTTAAAACTATCTGTGACCGCGTAGCTGTAATTGAAAGCGGTAATATTATTGAAGAAGGCAACATGGTAGACGTGTTCACCAATCCGCAGCACCCCACTACCAAAGAATTTACCAAGAGCGTTATCAACGCCGAACTGCCTGACATTGTTAAACAAATGCAGCTCAGCGATACTTATACTGATGGCAGCAAACTTTTAGTCCGCCTTTCCTTTATCGGCGACAGTGCCAGCGAACCGATTGTTTCCGGTATGGTTAAACGCTTTGATGTAGATGTAAGCATTATCTCCGGTAATACCGATCAATTAAAAGATGTGCTGTTCGGTACTCTGCTTATCGAAATTGCCGGCACTAAAGACGGTATTAAAAATGCCTTGGCATATCTGCATGATCAACATCTGAAAACGGAGGTAATTGGCTATGAGTCCTGATATGATTGATCTTTTATTTAAATCTTTTTGGGAAACCTGCTACATGGTTTTCGCTTCTACCGTACTTTCTACAGCAATCGGCGTTCCCCTCGGCGTAATTTTAACTGTTACGCGTAAGGATCACATCCTGCCGAACCAACCGCTCAACAGCATCCTCGGTGCCATTGTCAATGCTACACGTTCTACACCGTTTATTATTTTAATGGTAGCAATTATCCCGCTAACGCGTATGATCGTTGGTTCTTCCATCGGTACTACCGCAGCTATTGTGCCGCTGACTATCTCCGCAGCACCGTTTATCGCCCGCATTATTGAATCTTCTCTGCTGGAAATCAACCCCGGCATTATCGAAGCAGCACAGGCTATGGGTGCAAGCCCGATGCAGATTATCACGAAAGTGCTTATTCCTGAAGCACTGCACTCCATCGTTTTAGGCGTAACGCTTGCTATCATCAGCTTAATCGGTTACTCCGCAATGGCTGGTACTTTAGGCGGCGGCGGCTTAGGCGATTTAGCCATCCGCTACGGTTATCAGCGTTTCCAGATGGATGTTATGATCGCAACTGTTATCGTACTTATCGTTATGGTACAGGCAATGCAATCTCTGGGCGATTACGCTTCTAAAAAACTCAACAAAAATAAACTTTAAGCTTAACCAACTTTGCTAGCCTGATAACTGAGCTTAGCAAAATAACCAAATGAGGGTTACAACGGCGGGTATGCGCGCACCCGCCTTAGTAATAAATTTGACAACCAGCTGCTTGTGCAGCTCACTACCACTATATTCTGGGAGGAATTACTGATGAAAAAGATTACTAAACTCTTACTTACAGTCGCACTTTGCGCACTGACTATCATCGCAGCTGGCTGCGGTGGCGACAACAAAGCTGATAAAAAAGCTGACCCGAATGCACCTGTAAAAATTGGTGTAACTGCTGGTCCTCACGCTGAAATTATGGACAACGTAAAAAAACTGGCTGAAAAAGAAGGCCTGAAAATTGAAGTTGTCGAGTTCTCCGATTATGTAACGCCGAACGTATCCCTGGCACAAGGCGAACTGTTTGCAAACTCCATGCAACACGCTCCGTACCTCGCTGCTACGCTGAAAAAAGAGCCGAAATTTGAACTCGTTGAAGTTTTCAAAACAGTAAACTTCCCGATGGCTATCTACTCCACCAAATACAAAAAAGTTGAAGATATCCCTGCTGGTGCAACCATCGGTATTCCTAACGATCCTTCTAACGGCGCACGTGCACTCCTCGTTTTAGCTGATAAAGGCTTCATCGAAGTTAAAGATAAAAACGATGTAACTACTTCCGTAGCAAGCATCACTGCTAACCCGAAGAACTACAAAATCCAGGAGCTGGACGCTGCTTCTATTCCTAAAGCAATGGGCGATCTGGATGTTGCTGTAATCAATGCTAACTACGCTCTCGTAGCTAAACTGAATCCTTCTAAAGATTCTCTGCTCGTTGAACGTGCTGACAACCCGTTTGTTAACATTTTTGTAACCAGCAAAGCTAACGAAAAAGATCCGCGCATTGAACAAATCAAAAAGATTTACACCTCTGCTGAAAACAAAAAATTCATTGAGGATCACTTCCAAGGCTCCATCTCCGCAGCTTTCTAATTTCTTTGTGTAAATAAAAAATATTTATTCTCCCAACGCCTCCGCTTATTGCAATCGGAGGCGTTTTGCTTTATAATTAGATTAGTTAATAAAATTTATATTTCCGAAAATAAATGGGGGGGTATTTATGGCTTGGCGGGATTATTTCTTATGGGCCGGGCTTGGCATTCTGCTTGTAAGTTCCTACCATCTTTGTCGTCAGCGTACACTTGCAGACCGCAGTACGATTATCTTCAACCAGATACTCGTACAGGGTATTCTGATTTGTATTTTAGGCATTGCGACAACTTACTTTCTTAATCACAAAACTGATTATCCTGCCGAAGTTACGATGTACACTTTCAGCGTGTTGTACATTGTACAGGCTCTCCTACCTTATCAGGTATTACGCCTTACGCTCATGCGTAAGCAGCTCTCGCCTTTAAGGCGCAGTCGTTACAATATGATTAACGCCTTAGTTGCTATTGCGTTTGTTATCGTTATTATCGCGAATATTCCGCTAGGCTTTATCTCCTATATGGGCGATAGCAAGTACATTTTTATCGGTTCGTATTATACGACCTTTGCCAACAGCATTATCGCCTGGCATATTTTTAACCTCTGCTATGTTTTCTATAGCAGGAATAAATTTTACCTGCGTGATTTTCACATTCTCACCGAAGCGTGCGTTATCCTCGTCTTCGGTTCCATTTTGCAATATCGCCTGCTTGTAACTAATTCCTTTGGTTTCGCTGTTGCTTTATGCATCATGGGCCTGCACCTGACGATGAAAAATTCCTACGCCTATATCGATATTGATACACGCGTATTTAACCCACGTTATTTTGATTTATGGCTGCACGAAAAAGAACACAGCACTCCGGAAGAAGGTCTGCTCATCATTGATTTAAGCAAAATGATGCGTGCTTCCGGCTTATATTCGCAGGAAATTGTCAGCACATTGGTGCGCAACGTCGCTGACCAGCTATGGCAACTGCAAAAGAAGCCTTATACCTTCCGCCTGGATACTTCTATCTTTGTCGTTTACACGCAAACACAGGCAGAACATAAGCAGCTGGCAAACCAGGTGATGCAGATTATGCAGCAATGCTTCTTTGTCAAAGGCAAGCATATCAGTTGCCACGGTACGCTCATTTCCGCAACCAAGCTTAACGATCTGACCAGTGTAGAACAGGTAAAACCATATATTAACTTTTTGCTGCAATACGCACAGAGCCAATCTGCTTCACAGATGATTTCCGATAGCGATGAACTGCTTGACGAATTTGTCTACGAACAAAAGGTAGAAAGCTATCTGCAAAAAGCTTTGGAACAAAAGCTGTTCCAGGTTTATTATCAGCCTGCATATTCGCGCAGCGAGCAAAAATTTATCAGTATGGAAGCACTTAGCCGTCTTTATATTGATAAACTGGGCTGGATTTCGCCGGAACTATTTATGCGCCTGGCAAGTAACAATGGTATGATTTTACAGATTATGCCGCTGCAGGTAGAAAACATCTGCAAGTTTATTGTAGACCACCGCAAAGAACTGACGGGAATTGAAAACGTAAAAATCAATCTTACGCCTAACGAAATTATTGAACCTGGCTACTGCCAGCAGCTTTTAGATATCATCAAAAAATATCAGCTGCCTTACGAGTTTTTCCAGTTTGAAATTGTAGAAAGCACAGCTACGCAATACACAGCTGAGCTGAACAAAACAGTGCAGCTCTTGCATGATGCAGGCGTAGGGCTCTGCCTGGATGATTTTGGCAGCGGTTATGCAAATTTGAATACGGTAATGCGCCTGCCTTTTAAGGTTATCAAGCTTGACCGTTCGCTTTTATTTGATATCTGCCATAACAAACCTGCGGCAATTTTCTATAAGAGCCTGGTTACAACTTTCAAAAGCCTTGGCTACAAACTTGTTGCGGAAGGCGTGGAATCTAAAAAGCAGGCAGATTTGCTCGCTAGATGGAATGTAGACATGATTCAAGGTTATTATTACGCCAGACCTTTGCCCGGCGACGAGCTGATTAAACTGCTCAATAACCCGCCAAAATTTGAATAACGCTAAAGACAAGAAGCTAGTTTACTAAGCTACGCTTCTTGTTTTTTGTTGCGCGAGAAAAAGTCCCTTAAAAAAGTTGTGAGTTTGCGTGAAAAGTCGTTGGAAAAAGTTGCGCATTACACTAAAAAGTCCCTAGAAAAAGTTGTGAGTTCGTGTAAAAAGTCGTTGGAAAAAGTTGTGCATTGCGTTATAATAAGCTTATAATCTAACGTTTCCGAGGTAAACAAAATGCTTAAAAGAAAAATAGAAGAGCAGCTTTTGCAATGGAAAAATTCTCCTAATCATAATCCGTTAATCATCAAAGGTTGTCGCCAATGCGGCAAAACTTTTATTGCAGAAAGCTTCGCGCAAAAATATTATAAATATGTTGTCTATCTAAACTTCTTTGAAAATCCTGAATACCAGGAAATTTTCAAAGGCTCTCTTGATATTGATAATATCACTATGCTTATCACAGCTTTGCTAGGTACTAAGGCACAATTTGTTCCGCACGAAACGCTCATCATCTTGGATGAAATTCAGGATTGTCCTGAAGCACGTACAGCTTTAAAATTTTTTAAATTAGATGGACGCTATGATGTTATCGGCACAGGTTCATTATTAGGCATTAAAGGCTATAAAAAAATTCCTGTTTCCATTCCTGTCGGTTATGAAACCGTAATGGAAATGTACCCGCTAGACTTTGAAGAATTTTTATGGGCAAACGGCATCAATGGAGATATCATCAAACTATTAAAAAGATATTTGCTAGAAGAAAAACCTATCCCTGAAGCTTTGCACAAACGTATGCAGGAGCTGCTTTTACAATATACTATAGTTGGAGGAATGCCTGCTGCTGTAAATGCTTTTATTGAAACTAAGCAGCTTAATACTGTACTGAGT
>CAVKDE010000046.1:0-9159 GCA_963654835.1 Duodenibacillus sp.
TTGATAAAAGTAGATTTACCAGCGCCGCTCGGTCCTACAACAAAGACAAATTCGCCTGGTGTTATATGTACATCGACATTCTGCAAAGCAACCGAGCCACCCGGATACACCTTGCTTACATCCTTCATTATCAGCACTACCCTCAATCTCCTCTCGTCGGCAGCCAAAATCTCTCATTCTCCCATGCATTAGGAGAGGGCACCGCCAAAACGGCGATGCCTTAGGGTTATTTCAATACTACTTCTAACTAATCCAATAAAGCAAATGCTTCCTTAGCATTGAGCAGAGCCTTCGCCCGCAGGGCATCCAGCCTGCCATGATCTTTATTTTCCGCCGATAACGCTCTATGGGCAGCAGCAACAACCTGTGCCGCCTGCAAATTTTCCACATTACCGGCATTTTCACCATTGATATCTTTGACAAAGCCATCTATTTTAGGGTCATAAGAAACTGCCACAAAAGGCAGTTCCATCACAGCAGCAAAAATCAAAGCATGCAAACGCATACCAATAAGCAAGTCAAAATTGCCCATCAGCGATAAAAACTGTTCTGTATCGCAGCCTGTTTTCAGCACTGTGCTTTCCTGATTCATAAAATGCTGCAAGCGTTCGCACGCTTCCACATCCACAGGATATTGCAAAGGCAAAAGCACAATATGCGCAGCATATTCCTGCTCTAAAATATCAGCAGCTTTCGCCAGCTCCAGCAGGTAGCGGTCATCATCCTGCCATTTGCGCACACTCATAGCAATAAGCATTTTACCCTGAGGTACAGCAAAACGCGTAAGAAGCTGTCTGCCCTGCGCTTTATCTTCCTGTGGCAGCGTCAGCACGGAATCAGCCGTCAGCTGCACTTTAGCCGCAGGCACACCCAGGCGGCGCAGCTCATAGAGCGAATCCTGATCACGCACCGTAATTAAATTAGCGTGGCTGCAAATCAGCTTTGTCAGCCTGCGCATTAACCTGCCATGAATCGGGCCAATGCCCTGACCAAACAGCATCACCTTACGCTTGAGCAAAATTCCCAAGGCAAGAATGAACAGATAATAGAGCAGACTGCGCTTACTCGTTACATCCTGCAGCAAGCTGCCACCACCGCTCAGCAGCAAATCACAGCTACGCAGGCTGCTGAAAATCTCTAAAAAATTAAAACGATGAATGGAGTTTACCTTATGTTGAGCACTAGTTACCTCAGGATTGCCCGAGATAACTGTCAGCTCTACAGATTTTTCTGTACTGCGCAAAGCTTTTACGATCGCGTTCAGCATAGCTTCATCTCCGGCGTTAGCAAATCCATAGTATCCGGAAATTACGATCTTACTCATTGCTCAAGGTATCTCCTTTTAAATTTCAAAGCATAAGGCAGGAGCGCACCAATTACCAGCACACCGATAATACCAAAAACTGCGCCCACAACATAACCGTCAACAGCACGCAAAAAGCTCATGATGACAGGTGTACGCATATGGCAGAAGGTCTGCACCAGGCTGCCCTGACCGATAACGGCACCGCACGCCAGCACAAACTGCCACCAGCGCGGTGCACAGCGATAAACTGCCAGCACTGCGAGGAAGAACATCGGATGGCCGACCATAAATTCCTTCTCACGCGGACGCGCATACATTACCTGCTCTAAAAGAGCACGCATTTTCAGCTCAATTGCCGGTACAGGCACACCGCCCGTATGACCACTACGGCCTACAAAATAATACGCAATAAATAGCAGCACAACAAGTACCGCCACATGGCGGAAGGTAATACCTGTATCGAGCAAACCGTTTAAGCGTTCCCACAAAGTTTTTAAACCTCTGCCGACAACCTGCAAAAGGTCATAGCGTTTGATGAACAAAATTGCTGTTAAAGTAACAGGCAGCATAAATGTCAGCTTTACGCCACGATAAATATCCATCTCCAAAAGGAAACGGCTATCCGTCAAAATGGCAGAAAGGAAAGCTGCGCCAACCAAAGAAAGGGCAATGGCTAGTGCCAGCTGCCAAATACCTTTAAAGCATATTGCTACTAAGCTATGCTTATCGCTTGTATTCTTATCCCAAATGTTAAAGATGGTGTTCATCGAAAGCACCGGGAACACACTTGCTGCTGCAAGTGCTAAAAGCTGGCGCGTAAGCAGACCACGTCCGGCAAAAAGCAGTGCTAAACCGATAGCAGAAAAAACTGCCCACAGCACCAGCTGCTGCCTGCCGCTAAAGTTAAACAGCAAAGCCAGATACAGCACCACACCAGCCACAATAGCCAAAAGCACAGGGATAAAGTTCACTTTAGAAGGGAAGTACGGCGCAAAACTATCGCTCCTAGCACTGAATACGCCTGCTTCGCCAATAGTATAACCACGTGCTTCTATGCTGTCTTTAATATCGCGCACATAGCGCAGATTAGTTTTTAAAATATCCTGACCGTTTTCCGGCATCAGGAAAGGACGAATATAATTCACGCGGATATTGCGTTCCTCATCCGTAAGTGCCCAGCGGCGCAATGCTTCGCCCACACTGATTTTCTTTTGCTCGGTCGGGTCAATAACATAAGAACGTGCAGCCTTATAATCGTTGAACTCAGCTAAAGGCATGAGCCCATCAATCTTTGCAAACTGCAGCTGGGTGTAATGCTCAAGCATCACTAGCGTCATGTTATTTTCCTTCATGCGCTCGCCCAAATGCTGCATTTTGTTAGGAAAGCCAACTACTTCCGTACCGCAAGGCATAAGCGCGGTAACAGGCACGTTAGCTTCCTTGATGCGGGCAAAAATCGCATCAATCTGCTCATCCGTTACATCCACATAGTTTTGCGGACGCACAATAATCTTAAAGCCTAAGGCCGCAACTTTGCGCATATCCTGCACAGGCAGGCCTAAGGGTGCCTGCATCAGGCCTTGCGGCTCATCGTATTTGCCTTCCGGCAGAGGTGCCGTGCTGCCTTTGATTTTGATAATGCGCGGATTTTCGCTCACTACCTGTACGCGGTCAGCACCATAGCGCAGGCAGGCATCCTGCTCTACATCCTCTAAAATAGCGTTGTCATTTGTTGCAGCAACGTAAGCAGCATTCTCTTCAATATCGCTGGCATTCACATGCGCAAAAACACCCTTGCTTGCACCCAGCACTGCTGCCTGACGCAGCTCCCCACCAGTTGCAGATTGGATTTCGCCATTATTTGTCAGACGTTCCAGCGTCGTATCGAAAATCATCAGAGAATTAATGCCTGCAGCTTTAAACTCGCGCAGCACATCTTCCTCAGGCAAGCCTTGCAGCGCTGCTACCTTACGCAAGCCCTCGTATTCCATAGCCATTTCGACAGTATTATTTTGTTTTTCAATATCGTGACGGGTAAAGTTCAGCCATAAGGCGCACACAAAACCAAGCACGATTACTGCTAAAAGCACAGGATTATATCGGCTCTTCATAAAATTCACCTGCTCCAAACCTCGCTTTATTAAACCTTCTTCTGCTGGCTACGCAGATAGCTTTCTACAAACGGCATTAAATCGCCATCCATTACAGCCTGAATGTTACCGGTTTCGCAGCCCGTGCGATGGTCTTTAACCATAGTATAGGGTTGGAAAACGTAGGAGCGAATCTGGCTGCCCCATTCAATATTCTGGTAATCACCGGCGATATCGTTCACCAGAGCTTCCTGCTTAGCTTTTTCGTATTCATATAATTTAGCACGCAGCATTGCCAGGCAGCGTTCACGGTTCTGAATCTGGGAACGTTCATTTTGGCATTGAACAACAATACCGGTCGGTTCATGCGTCATGCGAACAGCAGAGGACGTTTTGTTAACGTGCTGTCCACCAGCACCGCTGGAACGGTAAACATCCACGCGCACTTCGTCCATATTGATATTAACTTCCACAGTATCATCCAGCTCAGGCATTACGTCCACAGCAGCAAAGGAAGTATGGCGGCGTGCGTTCGCATCAAATGGAGAAATGCGCACCAGGCGGTGTACGCCTTTTTCCGAGCGCAAAAAGCCATAAGCGTTGTGACCATTAACCTGGATAGTAGCACTCTTCACGCCAGCTTCATCACCAGGCTGATAATCCAGCATCTCCAGGCTGAAACCGTTTTGCTCCGCAAAGCGGGTAAACATTCTTAAAAGCATACTTGTCCAATCCTGCGCCTCTGTACCGCCTGCGCCAGCGTGCAGCGTCAAGATAGCGTTATTGGCATCATATTCACCGCTCAAAAGCATACCTAATTCCAAATGCTCTAACTCTGCGCGGCATTTTTCCAGCAGCTCATCCATTTCCGGGACAAGGCTCTCATCATTTTCTTCAGCAGCAAGCTCCTGCAGTGCTTCTAAATCGCCAACGCTGTCGCTTAATTTATGGAAGCCATCTACTTCTTCCTTCAGCGAGTTAACATCCTGCGCTGTTTTTTGTGCTTTATCCGGATCATCCCAAAAAGTAGGATCACCCATTTTATGTTCTAATTCTGCAATGCGATCTTCTTTGACAGCGATGTCAAAGAGATCCCCTCATTTCCTCTAATTTTGCTTGCAGATTAGCGATTTCCGGTTTATATTCTTCAATCAACAAAATTCCTCACAACCTTTCGTGTAGCAAATATTAGTTATTTAGGTATTATTTTTTAGGCTCCGCAGCCTGCTTACCCTCATCACCCTCAGGAGTCGGGTTATTAGTAGATGCATTTTCCAAAGGATCAACCTGCGGTTGGGTAATAACATTTACATGGTAGATGTAACGTACTACGTCATCCTGGATAGCATCAATCATCGCCTCAAACATATCGTAGGCTTCAAATTTATATTCAACCAGAGGATCTTTCTGGCCATATGCACGCAGGCCAACGCCTTCACGCAGCATATCCATAGCATCCAAGTGTTCCATCCAATGGTTGTCTACAACCTTGAGCATAACAAGGTTTTCCAGCTCGCGCATCAGTTCAGGCCCGATAGCATCCTCACGTGCTTTGTAGTTATCATCCGCAACCTTTTGCAGATATTCTGCAAGCTCTTCACGGCTCAGGTTTTGCAGATAATCAACAGTTAAAAGTCCGCGCGGAGCGTAGAATTCTTCTGCATAGTTAATCAGTGCTTCTAAATCCCAATCCTCAGAATAAACCTCAGGCGGAGCATACATGGCCATCGTGCGGTCTACAACCTTTGTTACCATCTCTTTGATGTTACCGCTCAAATCCTCCTGATGGAGAATCTTCTTACGTTGAGAATAGATAACCTCGCGCTGCTGGTTCATAACATCGTCATATTCCAAGACGTGCTTACGAATACTGAAGTTACGTGCTTCAACCTTCTTCTGCGCGTTCTCGATGGATTTAGTTACCAGGCTGTGTTCAATAGGCTCATCATCTTCCATGCCCAGTTTATCCATAATGCTGGCAATATTATCGCTGCCAAAGAGGCGCATCAAGTCATCTTCCAAGCTCAGGAAGAACTTAGAAGAACCGGGATCGCCCTGACGTGCGCAGCGGCCACGCAGCTGGTTATCAATGCGGCGGCTTTCGTGACGTTCCGTACCGATAATATGCAAACCGCCCAGCTCAGGCACGCCTTCGCCCAGCGTAATATCCGTACCACGGCCAGCCATATTGGTCGCAATTGTGACTGCACCATATTGGCCTGCATGAGAAATAATCTCTGCTTCTTTTTCATGGTATTTCGCATTCAATACATTATGAGGAATGTTGCGGCGTTTGAGCATTGCACTAAGTTCCTCAGATTGCGCAATAGAAGTTGTACCAACGAGGACAGGTCTGCCGGATTTATGGCATTCATCAATCTCGTTGACCGCAGCTTTATATTTAGCAATGCGTGTCTTATAAATAACATCAGGATAATCCACACGAATCATGGGCTTGTTGGTCGGGACAACAACAACAGGCAGGTTATAAATCTTCTGGAACTCCTGCTCTTCTGTCTTAGCCGTACCGGTCATACCAGCCAGTTTTTTGTACATACGGAAATAGTTCTGGAAGGTAATAGTTGCCAAAGTCTGGCTTTCGCGTTCTACCTTTACGCCTTCTTTAGCTTCAATTGCCTGATGTAAACCTTCGGAGAAGCGGCGGCCAAACATCAGACGGCCGGTAAATTCATCGACAATGATAACCTGACCATCTTTAACTACATAATCACGGTCACGGTGCATCAAAGCTTTCGCTTTCAAAGCGCACATAATCTGGTGGGAATAATCCACACCATGCTCATTATCATAAAGATTGGCAATGCCCAGCATTTTTTCAGCTTTAGCAATACCTTTTTCTGTAGGTGCTACCTGTTTTTGCTTTTCATCTACAGTATAATCTTCGCCTTCTTCCATGCTGGCAACAACACTTGCCAACACGCGGTAAAGATCAGTAGATTTTTCACCAGGACCGGAAATAATCAGCGGGGTACGCGCTTCATCAATCAGGATACTATCAACCTCATCGACAATACAATAATTAAGCTCACGCTGTACCATCTGGTTTTCATCAACTACCATGTTATCACGCAGATAGTCAAAGCCAAATTCATTGTTTGTACCATAGGTGATATCAGCAGCATAGGCAGCCTTGCGAGCAGGGAAATCCATATCATGCACAATCAGGCCAACGGAAAGGCCTAAGAATTTATAAATACGTCCCATATCCTCGCTATCACGGCGAGCAAGGTAATCATTGACGGTAACAACATGTACACCTTTGCCTGTCAGCGCGTTAAGATATACAGGAGCGGTAGCAACAAGGGTTTTGCCTTCGCCTGTACGCATCTCGGCAATTTTGCCGCGGTGCAGCACCACGCCGCCAATCATCTGTACATCAAAATGACGCATACCGGTAACACGTCTGGAAGCTTCGCGGACAACAGCAAATGCTTCCGGCAGGATATCATCCAAAGTTTCGCCTTTTTGCAGGCGCAGCTTAAATTCGCCGGTCTTAGCAGCTAAATTAGCCGAGCTAAGAGCTTGCATATCCTTTTCCAAGCTATTGATCTTATCTACGATTACACGAATGTTTTTGATTTCTTTTTCGTTGGGGTCACCAAAAATTTTCTTTAAAATGCCTTCGAGCAACACGATCACTCCTTAAAAATATAGTGCATAAAAAGACTATACACCTAATTTTAAATTATAACAGAGTTTTTGCTAAAAAGCAAAAAAGCACGAGATTTTTCCCGTGCTTTTTTGTGAAGTTTAGGTTAAAATATTTTGTTTATTACTTTTGGCTAAGAAAGAATTAAATTAAGGTGCTACTATTGCTTTATGCTATGAATTTGTCAATCTTACAGCCTTTCTGCTACAACTCTGCATAGCTTATTTTTACTTTTCTACCTTCACGACATTCGCCGCCTGCTCGCCACGCTCACCGCGGATAATATCATATTCCACTAAAGTCCCTTCTTCCAGCGTTTTAAAGCCTGCACTTTTAATACCAGAAAAATGCACGAACAAATCACTCTCGCCTTCACGCTGGATAAAACCATAGCCTTTGGCAGAATTAAACCATTTTACTTTACCTATCATTGCTGCTCCTTTTGCCACGTCGTCGCCAAGGCCAGCTTTTGCTGACGTGTGAGTGCCTTCAGCTCGCACTCGCGCCGCATGGCACTTGTTTTATCAGGCAGTTCTTCCGTATAAACAAGAGTAAGGGGGCCACGCCCACGCGTATATTTCGCCCCCTTACCACTACGGTGCATTGCCAGACGATGCTCTAAATCGTTCGTCCAGCCTGTATATAAGCTGTCATCTTTGCAGCGCAGCATATATACAAATGCTGCCATTATTTTACTACCTCAACCTTTTCCATGGTCACTGCTTCGCGCGGACGGTCACGGAAATCAGTAGGCACTACGCCGATTAAACGTACAACATCCATGCCTTCAACAATTTTGCCGAAAATAGCATGGTGTCCGTTCAGCCACGGAGTAGGAGCAAGCGTAATAAAGAACTGGCTGCCACCAGTGTTCGGACCAGCATTAGCCATAGAGAGGATACCTTCGTCATCATGCTTTAAGCCTTCGCCAAACTCATCTTTAATTTTATAGCCTGGGCCGCCCATGCCTGTACCTGTCGGATCGCCGCCCTGAATCATAAAACCATCAATTACACGATGGAAGATAATGCCATCATAAAAACCTTTTTCTACAAGATCAATAAAATTTTTGGTAGTCAGCGGTGCTTTGTCTTCAAACATTTCAGCAACAAAAACACCTTTGTTAGTAGTAAATTTAATTTTTCTGTTTTCAGTCATGAGAAAAACCTCCAAATTTCAAATCAAATTGCATAGAAAGTACCAAATGCGAAGAATGGCGACGACGACGTATATAAAATACTTCTAGGAGCCATTATGAAGCAGATGGTGCTTTATAGGCAATTTTAAAATACTTCATGGTTTACAAGTGCTACAAAAAGCATAACGCCACAGCCAATAGCAGCAGCAACGGCAGGCACCAGCGAAACAACTGCTGCATCACCATGCATAAAACTCAGCGTAAAAAGCAGCATAAGGAAATAACCCTGCATCGTCTGCAAGCGTTTCGGCAGCAGTCGCATACCGTTTTTGTCACCTTTCGCCTTGACAAAATCAGCACAACGGATTTCCGGTAAAAAGAGAATAAAGGCTACAGCCATTACGATAATATTGCTCATAGATAAGGTGTTTTCAATCGCACCATATTTAGCAAAAATCAGGCACGCCAAAGAAATACCTGCCAAGTACAGGCTGCGGAAGTAACCTGCTTTAATCTGGCTTTCGAGGATATAAGCTGCACCTGTCAAAAGCGGATAAGCCCAATAGCCTTCTCTGCCGAGCCAGGCAGCACTGCCAATCATGATAACATTATCAATCAGGCGATGCCTGTCACCGCTGGAGCGGTTAAGCATACGCAGAATAAAAAGCAGCCACAACATAACGAGAATGTTGCCTTCGCCAATAAAATAATAAGCCACGCAGGTCAAAACGCCGCCGATGATGCCACCAAGATGACGGTCAGGATCAAGCTCCTGCGCAATCATATAACTGAACAAAAAGCCCAACGCATAACCAAGTGCGCTGACAACGGCGTCGCCGCTTTCCATACCCGTGGAACATTTCCACAGCGTCACGGCTACGGAAATAAAAATTGCAGCCATCATCGCCATTTTATTGAGCTTGTTATCAAAATCAATAGGCCTTCCCAAACCAAG
>CAVKDE010000047.1:0-9016 GCA_963654835.1 Duodenibacillus sp.
ATAATACTCATCATACTCCTCAGTCAGCTTCGCTGACAGCTCCTCTACAAGAGGAGCCTTTTATTCTTATAAACTCTTCAGCATTTCTTTGATAGTTTGAATATAATCACTATCCATAGGCAGCATGCTCACTTCGCCCGTCTTGCGCGCTTTAACCTCTAATTCGCCAGTCTGCAAAGTTTTCGGTCCAACAACAACGCGCAAAGGATAGCCAATTAAATCCGCATCTTTAAACTTAACGCCCGGACGTTCTTTGCGGTCATCAATAACAACCTCCACGCCAGCTTTATGCAGAGCATCATAAATTTCTTCCGCCTTTGCAAAAGATGCTTCATCCTTAACATTTACAGGCACAACCAGCACTTCATAAGGAGCAATCGCTACAGGCCAAATCATGCCGTCTTTATCATGGCTTTGTTCAACGCAGGCAGCCATCGTTCTACCAACACCGATACCATAGCAGCCCATAACCATCGGTTGCTCTTTGCCGTTTTCGTCCAGATAAGTTGCGCCCATAGCTGCACTGTATTTAGTATGCAGTTTAAATACCTGTCCGGCTTCAATGCCACGAGCCTTAGCAACAGGTGCGCCGCAGTGCGGGCAGGGGTCGCCTTCTGCCATCAGGCGGATATCAGCAACATAAGTCGGCGTGAAATCACGACCGGGATTTACATTGATCAAGTGATAACCCTCTTTATTTGCGCCACAACAAACGTTGTGCATTTTCATGACAGTTTCGTCACAGACAACGATAACTTTTTTTGCATCCATACCTACAGGACCCATATAACCGCCAAAAGTACCAGCCTGCGCTAAAAGTTCAGCTTCAGCCATTTCCAGCTCAATTGCGCCCACAGTGTTCTGTACTTTAGTTTCGTTTACTTCGTGATCGCCACGAACAAAGCACAGCACCAAGCCTTTTTCACATTGATAAGCAACTGCTTTGATAGATTTTTCTACAGGAGCGTTAAGGAAAGCGCATACGTCCGCAATAGTTTTGCAGTTCGGTGTTGCTACTTCTTCCATAGGCAGCATTTCTTCATCTGCTGCTGCGATAGGATGCAGCTCTGCCTTTTCAATATCTGCTGCATAATCACATTTTGTGCAGTAAACAATTTCTGCTTCGCCGCTGTCAGCCAGCACCATAAATTCATGGCTGCCGGTGCCGCCGATAGCACCACTATCAGCTTCAACAGGACGGAAGGTTAAACCACAGCGGGTAAAGATATTAGTATAAGCATCATACATATCCTGATAAGATTTATCCAGACCTGCTTCATCACGGTCAAAGGAATAAGCATCCTTCATAATGAAATCACGGCTGCGCATCAGGCCAAAGCGCGGACGACGTTCGTCGCGGAACTTATCCTGCATCTGATAAAGATTTAAAGGCAGCTGGCGATAAGAACGCACGTCATTTTTTACCAGCGTAGTAACCATTTCTTCGTGAGTAGGACCAAGGCAGTATTCATGACCATGGCGGTCTTTCAGGCGAATCATCTCAGCACCATAAGCATCCCAGCGGCCGCTCTCTTTCCAAATTTCCGCAGGCTGCATAATCGGCATCATAATTTCTTGCGCGCCTTTATGATCCATCTCCTCACGGATGATGGTTTCAATTTTTTTGATTACACGCCATGCCAGCGGCAGATAGGTGTACATACCATTAGTAGATTTACGCATAAAACCAGCGCGCAGCAATAATTGATGGCTGGGAATTTCCGCCTCGGACGGAACCTCACGCAAGGTGGGTGCATACATTTTAGAAACTTTCATTAACAGGATACCTTCCTCTCGAGTAAAATTTTATCTATTTCAGCAAAAAGCTCGCTAACTAACTTATCTTCGGCAACCTTGCGCAGCACCTGCCCTTTACGGAACACCAGTCCTTCGCCAATACCGCCTGCAATACCCACATCAGCCTCACGCGCTTCGCCAGGGCCATTAACAACGCAGCCCATAACAGCTACGGTAATAGGGTCTTTAATATCCGCCAGACGGCGTTCTACCTCCAGTGCCAGCTTCTCTAAGCTGATGCGCGTGCGCCCGCAGGTTGGGCAGCTGATTAAAGTCGGCCCATGCTCACGCAGGCCGAGCGATTTCAAAATATCATAAGCCACACGCACTTCGTTTACCGGATCACCCGTCAGCGAAACACGGATCGTATCGCCAATGCCTTCAGCCAAGAGTGTACCAATACCCACTGCTGATTTAATAATGCCGCTGTTCACCGTGCCTGCTTCCGTAATACCAACATGCAGAGGATAATCACACTGCGCTGCCATCAGGCGGTAAGCAGCAATAGTAAGCGGCACATCGTGCGCCTTGAGCGAAATTTTAATATTGCGGTAATCCATATCTTCAAGGATATGTACATGTCGCCAAGCTGCTTCTACCAAAGCCTCTGCGGTGGGATGACCGTATTTTTCCAATAAATCCTTCGGCAGAGAACCGGCGTTAACACCAATACGGATGGGAATATTGCGTTCTTTGGCTGCTTCTACCACAGCGCGCACTTTTTCTTCACCGCCGATGTTGCCCGGGTTTAAGCGCAAGCCGTCAACGCCTGCTGCAATCGCTGCCAATGCCAGCTTATAATCAAAATGAATATCTGCAATTACAGGAATAGGACTTTCCTTGCAGATAGTTTTTAAGCCTTCCGCTGCTGCCATATCAGGCACAGCGCAGCGGATAATATCGCAGCCTGCTTCTGCCAGTTCGCGAATCTGCGCCAAAGTTGCTGCTGCATCATCAGTATGTGTGTTAGTCATAGATTGCACAGCAATCGGTGCATCGCCGCCCACTGCAACATTACCTACGTGCAGCTGACGTGTTTTTCTACGTTCTATCACTTTTTTCACCTCTTAACGTGTTATATCCTTAAAAGTGCTAAAGACTGTAAGTGCCAAAATCAAACCTACGCCCACCATCTGAATATTTGTCATCGCCTTGCTGCCAAGCGGCTTGCCACGCAGTGCCTCTAAAATTAAAAGCACAAAATGCCCACCATCAAGCGCAGGCAACGGCAACAGATTGATAACGCCAAGGTTAATGCTCAAAAAGGCGACAAAATTCATTAAAGGCAGCATACCTTTTTCTGCTACCTGTCCTGCCATCTGTGCTACGCCTAAAGGACCTGCAATCTCCGCCGGAGCACTACCGGTTACGATTTTATACAAACCGTTAACCATTGCGCCGATAATATTTTTAGTATAGAGCACGCCTTCTTGTATCGAGCCGAAGAAGCCTAAATCTTCTTTGACAAATTTAGGACTGATGCCAATCAGCGGACGACCTGCTTCTTTATCAAAGACAGGAGTCATGGTGTAAGTTTTTACTGCGCCACTACTTTCTGCCGTCAGCGTTACAGGCTGCGTGCCGTTGGCACGCAAATCGCTGACTACTTCCATCCAGTCTTTTACAGGCTTATTGTTAATGGTCAAAATTTTATCACCAGCTTTAAGACCAGCTTTTGCCGCAGCCATTTCTTCCACAACTGTTCCCAAAACAGGCTCGTTTACCAGCTGCATTCTGCCTTCTAGCATAAAAATGCCGCTAAACAAAATGACAGGCAGGATAAAATTCATCAGCGCACCTGCTAAAATAACCAGCATACGCGCAGGTATAGGCTTAGATTTAAAAGAATTAGGCTCCACCGGATCATCAGGATCCATGCCCGCAATTTTATTGTAACCGCCTAAAGGAATAGCCCTCAGGCTGTATAACGTATCCCCATCCTTTTGCTGATACAGCTTAGGACCAAAACCTATCGCAAATTCATCAACACGCATTCCCGTCATTTTTGCTGTAATAAAATGGCCAAATTCATGCACGGTGACTAGCACGCCGAACACGAATATAGCAGCTAGAATTGTTAACACTTAAACCTCCTTAAACTAGAAGCTGCCCATAAAGCACTATCTACTGCATAATCGCTCCTAGGATTATTAGTTATACGCCGTCGTCGCGATTATTTGTATCTAGCACTTTCTTGTCAGCTTATTCACGCTAATTTACGAATCACTTTTTTCGCACACTCTCTTGCCCACGCATCAGCACTCTCAATATCTTCAATTTGTGGCTCGAGTACATTTTTATGTGCCTGCGTTACGCTTGCTGTAATATAAGGAATATCAAGATATTTTATCTTCCCCTCTAAGAAAGCATTAACTGCTTCCTCATTAGCAGCATTAAAAGCGCACGGCAGCGTACCGCCAGCCTTGCCGCATTCAATAGCAATCTTCAGCGAAGGAAAGGCTTCTTTATCAGGTGCTTCAAAAGTCAGGCTCGCAGCCTTCACTAAATCCAGCTGTTCAAAGCTATAGTTAAATCTATCTGGCCAGCTCAGCGCAAACTGAATCGGCAAACGCATATCCGGCTCGCCCAGCTGTGCAATCACGCTGCCATCGCAAAACTCTACCAGGCTATGCACTATGCTCTGCGGATGTACAACTACATCAATTTTTTCATAAGGCATATCAAACAGCCAATGCGCTTCCATAACCTCCAGACCTTTATTCGCCAGCGTAGAAGAATCCAGCGTTACTTTCTTGCCCATGCTCCAGTTAGGATGGTTCAGGCACTGCGCCAGCGTTACGTTTTCCAGCTCACTGCGTTTTTTACCACGGAACGGGCCACCGCTCGCCGTGATAATCAAACGCTTCACTTCGCGCTCCGCACCACCGCGCAGCGATTGGAAAATAGCACTGTGCTCGCTATCAACAGGGGTCAGGCTCACGCCGTGCTCCCGCACTGCCGCCATCACCAGGCTGCCTGCGGCAACCAGGGTTTCTTTATTTGCCAGCGCAATGTTTTTACCACATTCAATAGCTGCCATGGTCGGGCGCAGGCCTGCGTAACCCACCATCGAAGCCAGCACCGTATCAGCTCCGTCATAAGTAGCGGCAGCGAGCAGGCCTTCCTCTCCTGCCAGAATCTGCGTTTTGCCGTGATAACGCTTCGCTAAACGCTGCGCTGCTTCTTTATCCGTCAGCACCGCAATATCAGGAGCAAACGCTTTAATCTGCTGCTCCAAAAGCTCATCACTTTTATGCGCCACCAGCGCACGAATTTTTAACTTGTCAGGGTTTGCAGCCACAACCTCCAAAGTCTGTCGACCAATAGAGCCTGTACTGCCTAAAAGAGATATATTTTTCATAATTACACCTTAAAACATACCAACAATGCTGAAAATCATCAGCAGATAATACACCACAGGTGCGGTAAAAAGCAAGCTGTCAAAACGGTCTAACACACCGCCGTGACCGGGGAACAGTTTACCGGAATCCTTAATGTCAAAAGAACGCTTGATAACAGATTCCACCAAATCGCCCACAGGAGCAAAGAAGGCTACCGCCAGTGCCAGCACCACAGCCTGCCACAGCGGCACACCTATGCACACAACGCACAGTGCGAGCACAGTAATAAAGCAGCCTACAAAACCGCACACTGCACCTTCAAACGATTTTTTAGGACTAACGCTGCAAAAAGGCGTTTTGCCAAACGCGCGGCCAAAGAAATAAGCAAAGGTATCACTCGCCCAAGTGCCTAAAAGCACAATCCACAAGCAGATTTCGCCGTATTCAAACACACGGAAACCTAAATCAATATGCGGGCCGCCGTCAAACGCGCGCAGGATAATAATATGCGCCATTAAAAGACCGCAATACAGCATTCCCCATGCAGAAAGTGCAGTATCCGTTTTCCAGTTCTGCTCGCCACGGTTGCAGTGACGCCATAAACCTTCAATAGCACTAAAAATAAAGAAGAGAGTGAGAAACATCAGCATAAATGCCAAAGTAAAAACTGCTTCCATCTCTACATAATAGCCAACTCCGGCCATAGCCACAATAAAAAGTGTGCCTAAACCGCTTGTCAGCGAATAAACGTGATAGCCTTTAGCAGCTGCCATTTTTTGATATTCATAAAATGCGGCAGCTGCAAGAAATGAAACAGCGGCGTTAAAAATAAGTCCGCCTTTAGTGATAATGGCGATAGCAGCAATAATGCCAATAACGCCAGTTATGATACGTGTTAACATTGTGTACTTCCTTTTTACATATTTATGCTAGGGCAGTCGATGCTGCCTTATCGGCTGACTAAACCGCCAAAACGGCGTTCACGCCCCTGATAAGCAAGAATTGCTTCTACTAAATGGTCAGGCGTAAACTCTGGCCAAAAAACCTTCGTCGTCCAGATTTCCGCATAGGCAATCTGCCACAAGAGAAAATTACTGATACGCAAATCTCCGCCCGGACGAATCAATAAATCCGGGGCAGGCAATCCGCGCGTATAAAGATGGTTTTCTACCACCTCATTATCTATAGCTTCAGCAGCTAGCTTTCCCTCTGCCACCTCTTGTGCAATCGTGCGCACAGCGTGCAAAATTTCTGCCTGACCGCCATAATTGATAGCCAGATTCAAAATAATACCGGTGTTGTTTTTAGTTGCCTCAATCGCGTGATCCATCTTCTGCTTAACAATCTCTGGCAAGCCTTCACGCGCGCCGATAAAACGCACCTGCACATTATTTTCGTTAAATTCATCTATTTCATTCGTCAGATAGCGGCTCAAAAGCTCCATGATGAAGTTAACCTCCGTCACAGGACGCTTCCAATTCTCTGTAGAAAAAGCATAGGCACTGATAACCTTTACGCCCAGCTTATCCGCTGCTCTGACAATTGTTTTCAAAGTTTCTGCACCAGCCTGATGGCCAAAGGTGCGCACCTTGCCCTGAGCCTTCGCCCAGCGGCCATTACCATCCATAATAATCGCAATGTGCTGCGGAATATTGTTCATATCTAACCCGTCAGTGTTCATTACGATAGTGTTTTTCGTCTTACTCTTAGTTTGAAACAAGCCTTTAAACATAAGTATCAAGCCCTTCGCCAAAATTTATGCAGCTAAAGATAGTGCATACAGTGTGGAAACTCTCACTAATTTCGCTCTGATTAAATAAGAGGCGAGGCCCCATAAGGAGCCCGCCTTCCTGATTTTGCATTGCAGTCTTGAATTACTCGATAGCGCCAACCGGGCAGTTAGCAGCGCAAGCGCCACATTCTACGCAGTCTTCGCCGATTTGATATTTGCCGTCAACTTCGGTGATAGCACCAACAGGGCAGGTAGCAGCACAGGTGCCGCAGCCTACGCAAGCGTCTTTGTCAATTTTCAGAGCCATTCGTCGCACCTCCTTTCGCTTATCTATACACAATGGTAAGAGCTAATCTATTAGAAGACAACTCACGTTGTCTTACTACATATTTACGCACTTGCCTATCAGCAAAATCTTCCTCACAGGCACGCGGAGGCAGCAGGCTTTGCACCTCATAGGTGACCCCTGCTGCTTTGAGCCTGTAGGCAGCTTCCTCCAGCGGAAGTGCCAAAACATCCGGAACTATCATTATACTTCCATTACTTCTTTTTCTTTATTAGCTGCTGCTGCGTCGATATCTTTCATTACTTTATCAGTAATTTTTTGTACTTTATCCGTGCCCTTCTTAGCCTCGTCCTCAGTAATTTCTTTAGCTTTTTCCGTCTTTTTGATAGCATCGTTAGCATCACGACGCAGGTTGCGGACAATTACGCGGTACTCTTCAGCTTTTTTGTGAACAACCTTTACCAAATCTTTACGGCGTTCTTCCGTCAGCTGTGGCAGGTTCAAACGGATGCAGATACCATCACTGTTCGGGTTCAGGCCCAAATCAGATTTCATAATTGCTTTCTCAATATCTTTCAAAATGCTCTTTTCCCACGGTTGGATAACAATCATACGCGGTTCAGGAACAGTAACGCTTGCTACCTGGGTTACAGGGGTCGGCGTACCATAATATTCTACCATAACCTTCTCCAGCAGGGAAGGAGTAGCACGACCAGCGCGCAGGCTTGCCAGATCAACACGCAGAGCATCAACAGATTTATGCATCTTGCCTTCAATACCAGTAATAATTTCATTAACAGTTGCCATTATTTTTTACCTCCTACCAGGGTACCGATTTGCTCACCAGAAGCTGCACGCACAATATTACCCGGTTCATCAATATTAAATACTACAATAGGAATGTTGTTATCCATGCACAGGCTGATAGCAGTGGAATCCATAACCTGCAGATGGCGTTGGATAACCTCGATATAATCAAGGGTTTCAAATTTCTTCGCTTCAGGGTTTTTAGCAGGATCGCTGTCATAAACACCGTCTACACCCTTTTTCGCCATCAAAATAGCGTCCGCTTCAATCTCTGCCGCACGCAGCGCAGCAGTAGTATCAGTGGAGAAATACGGGTTGCCGGTGCCAGCAGCAAAAATAACTACTCTCGCTTTTTCCATATGGCGGATAGCACGGCGACGGATGTACGGTTCAGCAATCTGACGCATTTCAATCGCAGTCTGCACGCGGGAAGGAACTTCCAGCTGCTCTAAAGCATCCTGCAAAGCCAAAGAGTTAATAACGGTTGCTAGCATCCCCATGTAATCCGCAGTAGCACGATCCATACCTTTATTGCTGCCGCTCAAACCACGCCAGAAGTTGCCGCCGCCATTAACAACTGCAACCTCCACACCAGATTCAACAACAGCCTTAATCTGTTCAGCCAAAGCATTTACAGTTGCAGGGTCAATACCAAAGCCCTTTTCACCAGCCAGTGCCTCACCACTAAGCTTTAATACGATACGTTTGAACTTATTTAATTCTGTCACGATAGCAACCTCCCATTATTTTAAACTTTATCCTGTTATCTATTCAACATTATAGCAAAAATCCCTGCTTTATACTAGCAAAAATTTTCCCCGCAGTAAAATCGCCTCTTTCAAGAGTTTTTATAGGTCAGTATTACGCAAAAAACATTTCTAGAAACATTTTAGATTACAACGCCTTAGAACTGACCATATAAAATTTTCTCTTTCTGGTAATATCTATAGAGCCAATTAGCGATATAATTAAATGTACTATATTAAATGAGGGGATTGTTATTATGGAACACACTGAACAAACTACAAGAAAAAATGCTAACGCAACTTATGC
>CAVKDE010000048.1:0-8947 GCA_963654835.1 Duodenibacillus sp.
ATCCAATACTCCTAGGAGCCAATCCGAAGCAGATGATGCTTTATATTGCGTCATTTTAGAAATACGTGCGCACACCCATATAAGTGTCGCGTTTATTGCCACGCACATCCATCGTCTCGCCGTACAGCGAAAAGTTATCGTTAAGTTTGAACTCGCCGCCCAAACGTACTTTGGTATCATCAAAATCATAAACCTGCGAGTATATTCTAAAATCCTTACCTAAATCGTAGCTTAACCCCACGCCAAAATCGCCCTGCATCGCGCCCATGCTCACAGCCGCGTTGCCCAGCTGTTTGCCAAAGATGAAATCAAACTTATTTGCTTCGCCGATATCATAACCGCCCATGTAGAGGAACGCATCATCGCTCGGGCGCAGCGTTACGCCTAAATTGCCACGCCAGTCGCCGCCTTTAGCCGCGTAGCCATAATCAGCTGAAACTTTTGCCTCTGTTAGCGTGCCTAAAATTTTATTGGCACGCGCGCTTGTTTCTTTCACATTCACGAGCGTTTCTTTAAGTGATTCCTGCGTTACAGGATCTTTCGCCACAGTTTCTAAAACCTGCACAATGTTTTCCATGCGCTTAGAGGTATTGGCCATATTCTGCGCAATCGCTGCCACATTCTGACCTGTCTTGCCGTTGTTATCCACGCCTGCCATAATGCTTTCAATATGCGCTGCTGTGCCGTTCATACGCTGGCTCAGCTCATTAATCTGGTGAATCATGCTCGTGATATCCTGCTGGTTCGCCACCGCCACATCTGCCATCACCTTCGTAAAGGTATTCATGTTCTCGGCGATGTCATTCATATTCTTAAAACCGGCCTTCATTGATTCCTGCACTTCTTTATCGCCAAAAACGTTTTCAAAAGCGCTGGCGATATTTTCCATGCGCTTTACGAGGTCACCGGAAGAAGCAAAGAACTCATCCATACCACCGCCAGGCGTTCCTTTAATAGTTGCGCCCTCGGCAATATAGCTGTTAGACGGCGTTGCCGGCGGCACAACGCTCACAAATTTTTCGCCCATAATACCATCGGCAGAAATAGTAAACATTGCGCCCTGCGGAATTTTTATATCATCGTTAATTTCTGCAATAACTTCTACCTTATCAGGAGCCACGTTAATTTTTTTCACCGTGCCCACCTGCACGCCTGCATAACGCACCACATGACCTGGCATCAGCCCGCTGACCTGAGGATAATCAATGCGCAGCTCATAACCTTTCTTGCCAAAGGTAAACGCTCCCATAAAGGTAATAATGCCTGCCAGCACTACCGCGCCTCCCAGCGCGAACGCGCCAACCTTAACCTCACTGCTGCTCATCTGCATCCTCCTCTTTTAACTCCAAACCGTTGACAAAAGCATGGACAACGGGATTTTTACTATTCTTGATTTCTTCTGCTGTGCCAACCTGCACAATTTTTCCTTTATATAACATTGCAATGCGATCAGCCGCGTAATAGGCTGATTCCATATCGTGCGTTACCAGCACAGAAGTTACGCCTAAAGTTTCCTGCGTTTTGCGAATCAGCTTGCTGATTGTCATCGTCATGACAGGGTCAAGACCTGATGTAGGCTCATCGTAAAACACCATCTCGGGCTGCATAGCCAGCGCCCGCGCCAGGCCCACGCGCTTTTTCATGCCACCGGAAAGCTCTGCCGGCAAAAGTTTTTGCGTATTCGGCATACCCACCATGTCTAAAAGCGTTGCCACACGCTTTTGAATTTCTTCTTCAGGCAAATTAAAATGCCTGCGCAGGCCAAAAGCGACGTTCTCGCCCACGCTCAAAAAGTCAAAGAGCGCGGAATATTGAAACACAACGCCCATATGGCAGCGCAATTTATCCCATTCATCATCGGTAAAACGAGCTGCCTCCGCACCATCTATCAGCACGCTGCCGCTTGTCGGTGCTAAAAGCCCCGTGAGCACTTTAATCACTGTGCTCTTGCCTGTACCGCTTGGGCCGATAACAGCCAGCGTTTCGCCTTTTTTTACATCTAAATCAAGCTTATCCAAAACAACCTTCTCGCCAAAGGCCACAGTTAGCTGGCGCAGGCTGATCATTGCATTTTCCGTCATTACGCCAGCTCCTTACACATAAAGTACAATCGAAAGAAAATAATTCGTGATAAAAATTAAAATTATAGACAAAACTACGGAAGCAGTAGTCGCAAGGCCAACGCCTTCTGCACCGTTCGGTGCGTTCAGGCCTTTATAACAGCCCACGGTGGCAATAATTGCGCCAAAGACGCAGCTTTTCACCATACCGCCAAACACATCGTAAAACTCGGCCAGCATTTTAATAGAATTTTCATAGGTAAAGCTGCTGATGCCGGCGTAATAATGCGCCACAATCCAGCCGCCCACATTGCCGATAAAATTTGCAAAAACTACCAAGAGCGGCATCATCAGCACCACAGCGATAAAACGCGGCACAACAAGATAGCTTACAGGGTTCGCCGCCATAACGCGCAGCGCATCAATCTGCTCTGTAACCTTCATCGTGCCCAGTTCCGCTGCAATCGCCGCACCAATGCGGCCTGCAACAACCACGCCTGTCAAAACAGGCACCAGCTCACGCGCCATTGCAATCGCCACAATGCCGCCTACAGAAGAAGCAGCACCCAAACGCACAAACTCCTTCGCCGTCTGCACAGAAAAAACCATGCCCGTGCAAAGAATCGTCATCAAAACAATTGGCAGCGAATCCGCACCCAAAAGTGCCATCTGCCGCACAACCTCTTTTACATCAGCGTCCTTCAACCGCCTGAGCGTCGCACAAAATAGCAGCGTCAGCCGCCCGCTCGCCGCACAAAACGCCAATATTCTCTTGCCCATAACTTCACAAATCGTTTTCAGCATCTTATCATCCTTATAACTTATTAGTCTTATTATACCGCGTATTTATGACAATTGTATGACACAAGTAAAAGCAATTACATCGTAAGTAAGCGATATATTGTGTAGTGAATAAAAATTTTAGCAAATAAGTGTCTGGATTCACAGAAACGAGGGTACGGAACATACTGTTACCGTCGAGCAAATTGTACCGAAGTTTCGTTTTGAATCCACACGAAATTTGCGTTAAGAAATTTTTCCTGAACGAAACAATATACGCTTACGACGCTATTTCTCTACGTTTAAAACAACTTCGCTCTCTCCGTCAATAATAAACTCAAACGGGAACCTCTGCTTGAACGGCGAACCCTGCAAAAGTCCTGCCAGACCCGCGTCACTTTCTGCCGCCTGCGCATTTTGCGAAAGCTGCCCAGTCGCCACATCAATAATCAGCTCATTATTTTTATCCGCCGTATTCACGCCTTTGATAAAATCACTCAGCGTGCGACGCGTTTCCTTCTTCTTTGCCGCAGGCACACCTTCCGCCTGCTGCTTACGCAATAAATCCAACACCCACGCCATCGAGCTGCCACCGCGCACATTAAGTGCCAACCGTCCGCCCGGATGATCTTTAGGCACTTTAAATTGCACTGTCTTTTTGAACTCATCACCGCGATAAGGCTTGAGTGTTACTTCAATGGCTGCTTTCTCGCCAGCTTTTACTGTAGCTTTTAATGCACGCGCATTCAGCACTTCGGCCACCTGCACCGCATCACTCACCTCAGCCTCCACATTAACGCCATAAAGCTCCACAGGCTCAAACTTGTTCTGCATGAGAATAGTGAGTGCCTCCGTAAGCTCCGCATCAATATTTTTCAAAAGCGCATCGCTAGAGTAATACATATTATCACGATCAATATTTAACATATTCTTCTTGCTATCAACGCCTGTAATACTAAAATGCAGCTTCGCCGTGCCACCGCCATTTCTATCTACGGTTTTGTTCAGCGTGCTTACAACAGCAGCATCCACAATCGCCGGCACCAGCTTTTCATCTTCCACTAAGCGCACACGCACACTATTAGTCACGCGGCGGCTCGTATCGTTAGCCGTTACAAAAAGCGGAATAGATTTAGGCAGTGCGCCGATAGTGCCGCCAATACCGCTGGAGCGGTCCTGGGTAATGCTGCCTATCGCTGCGCCGATATTGCCCACCTTGTAACCGCTCTGCAGGTTCGGGATAACGCCAAGCACCCACGCCTTATTCATAAAGAAATTGCTTGCACCGCGCTGCATAAAAGAATGGCCAAACGCCAATAGCTTGCCCTCATCATCCGTCCAGGTAACAGTGCCTAAAGCACCCAGGCTCATATCGCCCTGCATTAGTGCCACGCCCACACTGCTGCCAGGTTCTAAAGGCTTTTCGCTGCTCTCACCTGCGCCGCCAACGCCCACTGCGTCAAGGCCTAGCGGAGCAAGTTTTTCTTTTAAATATTCCACGCCGTAATCCGTAAAACCGCCCGCCATCAGCGCTGTACCTTTAGGCAGCCAATCGCTAGGCACATCCTGCTCGTCCAAAAGCGGCAGCATCTTGCCGATAGGCGTTAAAAAGCAGTAATGCGGGTCATTAAACGTCTTGCCAAACGCCACTGCGCCTACAAGCCTGCCATCTACGTAAACAGGACTGCCGCTCATGCCTTGGGCAACGCCGCCTGTCTTATCAATCAAATCGCCGTAAAGGCGTGCAAAAATGTTGTAGCCTGTGGCCTGCGTGCCGCTCACGCCTAAAATTTCCACGTTAAATTCTTCAATTGTATCACCGCTGATAACGGTTTTGCCCACGCCCTGCATGCCTACGCGCAAATCACGCACAGGCATCAGGGGCACATTCGCCGCTGCGGCTAGCGCCAGCTGGCAGCACAAAAATAGTGCTAACAAAAAAATTCTCATGATTACTCCTACATACTACAAAAACCGACGGGCGGGGCGCACGTCGGTTCTTTACTTTTTATTCGCTCAGCTTCGCCACAACCTGCTGTGCGGCAATTTTATCGCCAGGCTTAACCAAAACCTGCGTCACCTTGCCACTCGTTGTAGCCCGCGCAGCAGCAATACTGCCACCAGCCAAAGATTTCACCTTCACCAAAACATCACCCTGCTGCACCTGTGCGCCTTCGCTGATTAAACCGTCAGCCACTACCTCGCCGCTCACCACAGCATGTTGATCCGTCACAGCGGCGCAGCCAATGGTATACAGGCTAAACACACCCAGCGCAGCTAAAACTGCTGCCAGCAGAAATTTTTTCTTTACCATTAAGCTCACCTCGCCTAAAATATATTTCTATATCATAAATTATACAGCCTAAGCAAAATTTTGACAAGTGACTCTCTAGTCACTATTTTGTGAACAAGCCTAAGCCAATGCTCACCGCACGCTCCCTGCCATCCGAAGGAGTATTCACAATTTTTCCGTTCACGACCATTTCGCTGCTGCCGCCGCCATCGTAATTAACAGCGCTCACCGCACCCAGTTTCACAAAATACTGCGCCAGCTCCGTGAGCGTCATGCCTGCGGAAGCACTGCTTCTGCCATCAACAACGAGCATTAAAAGCGTACCATCTTTTTTGAGCCCTAAAGCCGTGCGTGGCGCACGTCCACGCGCAATGTCAGGCGCAATTTGCTCCTCTGCCGCGCGCACATTCACTTTACCGTTTTCTACCAAAAGCGGTCCGCCGCTCACAACCGTGGTCGCCGTATCGGCAAAGCTATTACCCAGGCTCTGCGTCAGCGTCACGTGGTCGCCTAAGCGTAAACCGGCAAGTGCATCCGCATTCACGCCATGCCCGGAAAGCACTACGCTGCCAGGCTCTAGCGGCATATTGCCCGCAGTAGAAATAGCAATAACGCGGCCATTTTTAAGCTTCACTTCACGCCCAAACTCGTTTGTTTTCGTGGAAGCAGCGTAGTAAGAATTAAATAAAACCAGATCATTAGCAATACGCGCACGGTTCATGCCTTTAATGCTCAGCTCCTTGCCACTAGGCAAAATCAGCTTGCCTGTATAAGCAAGATCGCGCACAATCTCTTGCATATCGCCATAAGCAGCATAACCGCTGCGCGGCGTAGTATCCATCGCGACAAAATTGCCTTTATCCTTCACGTTGCCGATAACCCAACCATCCGTATCAAAATACGAAGCGTTAATCGCCGCCACAAGACCGCGCTGCGCTGCCTGTTTCGCCACGCTGCCACGGCCGTTATAGATACCGGCTGCGGAAAAAGGGCGCAGCGCAAGGCGCGCCGAAGGCGCGACGCTCACAAGATATGTGCGCAGCGGTCTGCCATCTAATTCTTCCTGGCTCATGGTGTACGTCACGCCGCCAGCCAGCTGCGTTGTTGTTTTACTAATGGGGATACGGTAAATATCCAGTACCAGCCTATCAGGATTTTTCAGCGGATAAACTTTATATTGGCAATCTTTGGCCAAAGTGATTACCAGCTGCGCCTGCTTTTTCTTTTTCGTAGGCACGGTAATACTTTTAATCACCGCATCCTTTTTAAAAACAGGTGCCTGCGCAAGCTCTGTGCCTTCCGGCAAAGTAAGCGTCAGCTGCAAACCGTTTTTAGCTGCTGTATATTTAATTGCTTCCCTGCTATCTAAAACCAGGCGTACCCGCGCCGCACTCACACTGCTGCGCACATTCGTAACGGGAGCGGCGTTTGCCGCGAGCGGAGCGCAGAGCGCACTTGCAAGTAGCAAAGAACCTACTATTTTTTTTAAAAACATAATATAACCTTCTTTGTAAATTGGGGTTGGGAGAGCCTATCACGTTAGCGAATAGCCCTAAAATCCCCATATTTCCACATCAAAAAGGAGCTGCTTCTAGCAGCTCCCCTAAAATTTTAATCAGATAAATTAGAAGCAGTATAAACCGTTCCCGGATGCAGCTTATCCAGATTATCCAGTGCCTTACCCGTACCCAGTGCCACACACTCCAGCGGATCATCCGCAATATGCGTCGTAATACCGGTTTCGCTTTGCATAACCTCAGCCAAACCGTCCAGCAGTGCGCCACCACCCGTCAGATAAATACCATTATCCACAATATCCGCAGCTAATTCCGGCGGACACTTCTCTAAAACGCTGCGCACCGTAGCAATCAAAGAAGCAATAGCATCCTCTAGCGCCACGCGGCATTCCTCACTGGAAACGCTGAACGTCGTCGGCAGTCCTGTAACCATATCACGGCCACGCACCGTAATAGATTCATTACGACCATTTTCCGAAACAGTAGCCACCTGCATCTTAATTTCTTCTGCCGTGCGCTCACCAATCAGCACATTATGCACCTTCTTCACATGGCGCACAATCGCCTCATCAAAATGATCGCCACCAATGCGGATAGAAGAATCCACAACAATGCCGCCCAGGCTAAGCACAGCGATATCCGTCGTGCCACCGCCAATATCTACAACCATGTTGCCACGCGGAACAGAAATATCAATGCCTGCGCCTAAAGCTGCTGCCAAAGGCTCCTCAATCAGATAAGTTTTAGAAGCACCACCTTGGGTGGTAGCCTCCATAACCGCACGTTTTTCTACAGAAGTAATGCCGATAGGCACGCAGGTCATAACACGCGGCTTAAAGAACAGGCTCTTGCCTGCAACCTTTTCAATAACATAAGCCAAGAGCTTTTGCGTAACTGTATAGTTCGCAATAACGCCTTCTTTCAGCGGGCGAATCGCTACAATGCTGCCAGGCGCACGGCCAAGCATCTCTCTTGCTTCATCGCCAACAGCCAGCACCTTGTTGCGCACTTTATCAATAGCCACAACAGAAGGCTCTTTCAAAACAACGCCCTTACCCTTGACAAAAACAAGGATATTTGCGGTACCCAGATCTATACCGATATCCATACTTTTGAACATTCTCTTCTATCTCCTTAATCTACATCTATACGTTCAATATCTGCGCCTAAATTTTTCAGCTTCGCTACAATGTTTTCATAACCGCGGTCAATATGGTGTAAATCACCAATGCGGGTTACGCCTTCTGCCACTAAACCAGCAAGAATCATCGCCGCCCCGGCACGTAAATCGGTAGCACGCACATCGCAGCCCGTCAGTTTAGAAGGCCCATCAATAACAGCACTACGGCCTTCGGTAGAAATCTGCGCACCCATGCGGTTCAGTTCAACAACATGCATAAAGCGGTTTTCAAAAACAGTTTCCGTCACCTTGCTGCGTCCTTCAGCAATAACCATCATCGCCATCATCTGTGCCTGCATATCCGTAGGGAAACCCGGATAAGGCAGGGTTTTGATAGATACAGCCTTCAGCGGATTTTTGCCGATAACACGCACCTTATCAATATCTTCTTCCACCACTGCGCCAGCTTCACGCAATTTGGCAATCAACGGTTTCTGGTGTTCAGGCAGCACATTTTCTACCACTACATCGCCGCCAGTCATGGCAGCAGCAATCATATAAGTACCTGCCTCAATACGGTCAGGAATAATTGTATAATCAGCACCATGCAGCTCCTTTACACCCTCAATGCGGATAGTATCGGTGCCTGCGCCACGAATTTTAGCGCCCATCTTGTTCAGATAGTTCGCTAAATCCACAATCTCCGGTTCTTCCGCAGCATTTTCTACAATCGTCGTGCCTTCGGCAAGAGATGCTGCCATCAAAATATTTTCCGTTGCGCCGACGCTCGGGAAATCAAAATAAATGCTCGTGCCCTTTAAACCGTTCGGCGCACTCGCTTCAATATAACCATGACCCTGTTCAATTTTTACGCCCAAAGCTTCAAAAGCTTTCAAATGAATATCAATAGGGCGTGCGCCAATAGCACAGCCACCAGGCATAGAAATCCTCGCCTGACCAACGCGCGCCAAAAGCGGTCCCATCACAAGGAAAGAAGCACGCATCGTGCGCACCAGCTCATAGGGAGCCTCAAACGAGGTAATCTCCGAGCTATCAATATCCAATACGTTTTCTTCTGGATAGCATGTAACCTTCATGCCCAGGCATTTCAATACTTCACTTATAGTATGCACATCTTCCAGCATCGGCACCTCATCGAGATGGCTCGGGGTAGTGC
>CAVKDE010000049.1:0-416 GCA_963654835.1 Duodenibacillus sp.
CATAACCGCCTTGTCGTTCGCGCGGTGTGCTTTGCGCAGCTCCACTGGCATCGTCAGCTCGTCATACAAATCTGCCAGGCTGCTTTCAGGATGCAACGCCCGCGCGTCCAAAATCGCCTGCGCCGCCTGTTCAATACGCGCCTTCTGCGCCGCCGTCGGCGTGGGCCAGGGGAAGTTGTTGTAAACCGCAGGCGTATAACGATAATCGCTTTTCAATCTTCCTGCTACAGCTCGCATCCACGCCATATGGACATTAGACATCATTACTCCAAACATATATAATGAAGCATCGCTTATAACATATAACATGTTGCTCACAATGGTATCTGGTTTCATAAAGCCAATAGGAATGTATTTTCTTCTTTCTGATGAAACTTCCGGAACAACAAGATATGTGCTTTCCGGCTGTCTGATTT
>CAVKDE010000049.1:426-8715 GCA_963654835.1 Duodenibacillus sp.
GGCGTATCTGCATCTCTTTGTACAGATTTTGTCGGACTTTTTAAGCGCATCACCCGTACCTTTTCAAGCCTCTCTTCAATGGGCTTTATCTTTCTGTACTCATTAGGAGATACATCTTTCAGCCACAAACAATAACGTAATTTATTATTAAGATAGTCATCAGCACTTATATATCGTTTAATCAGGAGAGCTGTTTGCGGATATTTTGTTATAAGCTCTTCTCTTTCTTGAGCAGAAAAAATTAAATTACCACCATCAGTTGGTTGACTGCCTTTACTCATCTTCGGCATTGATTTAGTTAATACTGCACTTCTGTTTTTTATAAAAATATCTGGAGCATCAAAAAGATAACCATTAATATGGTTTGCAATAATATGGCCACCGTTTTGATAGATAATTTTAGGTTTAGCAAAAACACTTGTTGTTAAGCCTATGATAACACAATGTACATGTGCTTTACTTGTTGCTTCACTATCCCACCGAAAAGTAGTATACGCAAAAATAATTTCTACATTGTATTTAGAAAACAAAGGTTCCCAAAGTGTATTAACTGATTCTCCCTGTACAATAGAATTAGTAGAAACAAAAGCAACTAATACCGAACTACCTCGAATAAAATCAGAAGCTTTTTTAAACCAAGCACAGACATAATCTAATTTACCATAATTTCCAAAATCCGCAAAAACTTTTTCCATGTCCAATTTTTGCGACTCAGTTCGCCATTGATGCCCCACAAACGGCGGATTGCCCATGATAAAGTTTAACTTATTTTTCGGTACCACGCTTTCCCAGTCGATACGCAGCGCATTGCCTTCGGTGATATAAGCATTCGTTTTCAGCGGCAAAAAATCTAGATTCATATTCACAATATCTTCTGTTTCTTTCATCATTTGGCTTTCCGCAATCCATAACGCCGTCTTCGCCACAGTCACGGCAAAATCGTTAATCTCAATGCCGTGAAATTGGCTGATGGAAACCTGTATCGGGTTCTCCAACGCGCCGAGCACAATCTGCGCACCGAGCAGCTCTTTGAGCACTTTGTTCTCCAAACGGCGCAGGCTGATATAAGTTTCCGTGAGGAAGTTGCCGCTGCCACAAGCAGGGTCGAGGAAGGTTAAATTTGCCAATTTCGTTTGGAAAGCACGCAGGCGTTTTTCCATCGTTGCAGGTTGTTTTAACTCTTTTATCTGCGCAAACTCATCTTGCAAAGCATCAAGAAAAAGCGGGTCAATAACTTTATGAATATTTTCGATACTAGTGTAATGCATGCCGCCACTGCGACGCGTTGCAGGGTTCAACGTACTCTCAAACACCGCGCCGAAAATCGTCGGGCTGATTTCACTCCAATCAAAATCCGCACTTGCCTTCGTCAGCAAAAGCTCGCGAATTTCTTCTGTAAACTGCGGAATCTCGATATTTTCGTTTTCAAACAAACCACCATTGACATAGGGAAACGCCGCCAGCTCTTCGTCTAAGTATGGGTCGCGCTCTTCTTGCTTTTGGTCAAGAACTTTGAACAAATCTATTAACGCACGACGCAAATCACGCGCTGCAAATCTTTCCAGATAATCATGGAACATATCTTTACGCCCAAAAATCCCTGCATCTTCGGCATAAAGGCAGAAAACCAGACGCACGCACAGCATATTAAGACTTTTCAAACTCTCCACATTCGTCGCGTCTTTGTATTGCGCGAGCAGCGCATCATACAACTTGCCTACGATTTCTCCTGCCGCAATAGAAACTTGCATCTCCTTTTCGATATGCTCACTCGCGCTGTCCACAAGAAACTGCAGGCGATAATAATCCTTTTCTAAGTCTTTGAGCAAAACAATTTCCGGCTCGCCAAAAGGCTTTTCCATATCGTAGATATAAAACTCCGCAAAGTTGCAAGTCACAATCCAGCGTGGACGCTGGGAATAGGGCAGTTCCGCTGCATAGCGTTTCGCCTGCTGAAACGGCGTGAGCAAGCTACCATCGGCCTGTTTTATTGGCTGGTTCAGGTTCTTGCCCAGGCTCTTTTGTTCGATAAGCACATGCGTGCTCGCAATCGTGCCGTCGATGAAACTTGTGTGGTCAAGCATAACTTTATTCTCAAAACTAATGACCTCTTCAGGATTTTCTACGCCCAAAACTTTACCTAAAAGCGCAAGCCAAAAAGGCTGGCTTTCGCCTTTCTCATAACCACGCCCTGTCCAGCACTGCACAAAATTTTTCGCCGCCAGACGCTGCTTGCTATCCATCATATTTATCACTCCGCTCGTAAGAATATACTTTCATTATACCACAGCAAACACGCAAACAAGCGAAAATTTATCTTGCACAACAAAAAAGCACCCCCTGCTACCGAAAGTAAATCAGCAGCAGGGGGTGCGTAAAATCATACTCCAAAATGTTTATTCCATTGTTCTATAATTCTCTTTTTGTTCTGCGAAATGAAGCGTAAAATTTTCAACAAATCAGCATCAGGAATTTTACTTTTATTATGCTCCAGAACGACACGCTCTCCGATCCAAATTTTTGTAGCATTTTCCGTTGGTCTGCCCTTACAAACATGTACATGCACAGGCTCTCCGGCATCACCTGACCAAAAATATATTGTATAGCCTAAAAGCTTATACAGCATGGGCAAGGTGTTCCCCTCCTTCGCGTGCCATCTCCCAAATCAAAGCTTCATTGTCAGCAGCAAAACTCTTTAAATCATCAATCTCTGCTTTATTATACCCTTCAACAGAAGCAGTATCTAAATCTGGCAAAGAAATTTGTAAATAGTCAAACCCACTATTCACAGGTCGCTCAAAATACACATCAATATGCTCTCCATTTTTATCCTTGCGAATATCGTTGAAAGTAACTAATGTTCCATCGGCAAACTCTACATATACATATTTCATTTCGCGCACCTCGCTTTAACTCCGTTCAAACTAACAAATTCTATGAGTTCATTTTATCATTATCTAAAAAATTCCGCAACCAAAAAGCACCCCCTGCTACCGAAAGTAATTAGTAGCAGAGGGTGCGTGAGCACTTCGCTCTTAATTTTTATTTTACAACAACGTCGATGGCGTCATTTGCCAAAACAACTTCAACCTTATCGCCATTTTTGATTTCACCTGCGACAATCTTCTTGCCCAAGATATTTTCAACAGTATGGACAATTAAGCGTTTCAGCGGACGTGCGCCAAACGCAGGGTCAAAACCAGCCTTCGCCAGATAGCCTACAGCATCATCCGTATAAGTCAAAGTAAGCTCCAGCTGTTTAGCCAGGCGTTCGCCAAGCTCTTTGAGTACCAGTTTAACGATATCTTTAATCTGTTCAGCCTGCAAAGGTTTGAACACAACGATATCATCAACACGGTTCAAAAACTCCGGACGGAAGAAGTTCATCAGCATCTGCTGAATCTTCTCGCGTTCCATATTGCCTTGCTGCTTCATAATCTCGCTGCTGCCCAGGTTGCTTGTCATGATAATCAGGGTGTTCTTGAAATCAACAATGCGGCCTTTACCATCAGTTAAGCGTCCATCATCAAGAACCTGCAGCAGGACGTTGAACACATCAGCGTGCGCCTTTTCAATCTCGTCCAGCAAAATTACGCTGTACGGATGGCGACGAACAGCTTCCGTCAGCTGCCCGCCTTCGTCATAACCAACATATCCCGGAGGCGCACCAATCAGACGCGATACGGTGTGCTTCTCCATGTATTCGCTCATATCAATGCGGATCATGTTGCGTTCATCGTCAAACAGAACCTCCGCCAAAGTTTTAGCTAGCTCGGTTTTACCAACGCCGGTAGGGCCAAGGAAGATGAACGACCCAATCGGACGGTTAGGATCTTTAATGCCTGCACGTGCACGGATAACGGCTTCGCTGACAGCTTTAACAGCTTCATCCTGGCCAATAACGTGTTCATGCAGAATTTCTTCGAGATGCACAAGTTTAGCGCGTTCGCCCGTGCCCAGACGTGCAACAGGAATCCCAGTCCAAGTGCTGACAACCTTCGCAATGTCTTCCTCATCCACTTCTTCCTTGAGCATTACATTATCGTTACCATTTTCATCCTTCTTGGACAAATTAGCCAGCTCTTTTTGCAGCTCAGGCAGGCGGCCATATTTCAGTTCTGCCAGCTTGTTCAGGTTATACTCGCGTTCAGCCTGCTCCATCTGGCTCTTGACAGCGTCAATTTCTTTTTTAACCTCACGCACACGCGCAATAGAAGCTTTCTCCGCATCCCAGCGTTTCACAAGCTCATCGTTATCTTTGCGCAGTTTAGCCAGCTCTTCATTGAGCTTTGCCAAACGGTCTTTAGACTGTGCATCTTCCTCTTTGCCCAAAGCCTGTGCTTCAATTTCTAATTGCAAAATGCGGCGTTTGCTTTCGTCCAGCTCCGTCGGCAGCGAATCAATTTCAGTACGCAGGCGCGCAGCAGCCTCATCAACAAGGTCAATAGCCTTATCCGGCAGGAAACGGTCATTGATATAGCGGTTGGAAAGCACAGCAGCAGCAACCAGCGCAGCATCTTTAATGCGCACGCCATGATGCACTTCGTAACGCTCGCGCAAGCCACGCAGGATAGAAATAGTATCTTCCACGCTCGGCTCTTTAACCATAACAGGTTGGAAACGACGCTCTAACGCACTGTCTTTTTCAATATATTTACGGTATTCGTTCAGCGTAGTTGCACCAATGCAGCGCAGCTCGCCACGAGCAAGCATCGGCTTCAAAAGGTTGCCTGCGTCCATCGCACCTTCGGCAGCACCAGCACCAACAACAGTGTGCAGCTCATCAATGAACATGATAATCTGGCCTGCGCTCTCGCTGACAGCCTTCAGCACTTTTTTCAAACGCTCTTCAAACTCACCACGATATTTAGCGCCAGCAACAAGTGCTGCCAAATCCAGCGCATAGAGTGTTTTATTTTTCAGGCTTTCAGGCACATCGCCTGCTACAATACGTCTTGCCAAACCTTCAACAATAGCGGTTTTACCAACACCAGGTTCACCAATGAGCACAGGGTTATTTTTCTTACGGCGGGAAAGGATCTCAATCGTGCGGCGGATTTCCTCATCACGGCCGATAACAGGATCTAACTTGCCTGCGCGGGCTTTCGCCGTTAAATCCTGACCAAATTTTTCCAAAGTCTTTTTCGTTTCGTCATTAGCTTCACTGCTCTGATATTGCAGATAAGCAGCTTCTACCTTTTTCTTATCAATGCCATATTTACGAAACAGGGCAACAACATCGCTGTCACCATCGCTGGCCAGCGCAGCAACTAATTTGCCAATCGTAATTTCTTCATTGTTTTGTCCTGCAAGGGCAACCACTCTCGCAAAACCTGTACCCATCATCAGCTGGCGGTCCTGACCTTTCACACCGGGGATTTTCTGCACTAAAGCTTTTGCATCACGCGCAAAAGCATCCTCATCAATGTGCAGGCTTTGCAGCAGATATTTAAAGAAGCCATCACTGCCGCACAAAGCAGCGAGGATATGCGCAGTTGTCAGCTCCTGATGATAATTCATCACGGCTTGCTGTTGGGCAGCCTCCAAAATTGCTTTTACCTCTTCACTGTAGCGTTCATTCATCGCGCTACACCTCCTTTTATCTTTCACTAATACAGTTTGTGCAAATCACTTTGCTTCAACTCAATTAAGTAAATTTATTCTCATGTAAGCAGCTCCCGTAGGATTCGCTCCTTACAATTGTTATTATATCAGCAAAAGTCAAAAAGTCAAATAGTATTTTGTGTACATTCCGTGAAAATATCTCGTCTTATTCTTGACATATTGTTATGTTTGTGGCAATATTATACCTACGTCAGTCTATCGACTACGAATTATAATATGTTGTTATTGTAAGACCGACACACCCCTTTATTGTCGGTCTCTTTTATTTTGAGGAGGAGAAAAATGTCACCCACATCCCTACTACGCGGCATCGCATTCTTATTGCTTTTGCAATGGATTTCTACATTAATTATTAACGCTCTCGGCGTTCCCTTTCCACCGTCACTACTCGGTATGCTGATTTTAACAGCACTACTGTGCGGCAAAATTATTCCGCCATCTTCTATCGAAGGCATCTGCGATATTTTAATTTCTAAAATGGGTATGCTTTTTCTGCCTGCGGGCGTAAGCGTGCTATTATATGTAGATGTTATTAAGGCAGAGTTCGTACCTATCGTGGCAACAACCGTTATTTGCAGCATCGTCGTGCTCACCGTTACCGCCTTCTTCCTAGAAGCTGTGCTCAGAAAGGAGAACCACTAATGCTCTTTCCTGACGCTTTACTCAATTCGCCGCTTTTTGGCATTGGCTTGACAGTTATTCTTTACGCCATGAGCGAAATTCTCGTTGACCGCCTTAATTTAAACATCATTCCGCCGTTCGTCATCGCCTGCCCGCTTGTTATTGCCGTCATCGCCCTTGTGCCCGGCGTAGAATATAAGCAATACCAGGCAGGTGCGGAATTTATCAATTTTCTCTTAGGCCCGGCAACGATTGCGCTGGCACTACCGCTTTATAAAAACAGACAGATTATCATGGAAAAAGCTGGTGCTATTGCCAGCGGTGTCACCATCGCCACACTCGCAGCTATTATTGTCGTTTATTTCTGCGGCAAAGCTCTTGGTGCCAGCGAGCAGGTTTTAATCTCGCTGATTCCTAAATCAGTTACCACACCTATCGCCATTGATGTTTCTAAAACGCTAGGCGGTATCCCCGCACTCACTACAGCTGCGGTAATATTCACAGGTATGCTGGGTGCGACGTTCAACCATAAGGTTCTTAGCCTGCTCGGCATCAAAAACGATCTCGCAGCAGGGCTCGCCATCGGCGCATCAAGCCACGGTCTCGGCACTAGTGCCTGCGCCGCAATCAGCCCCGTACAGCTGGCAATCGGCGGTGTAGCCATTGCGCTCACCGGTATCAGCACCTCCATTCTCGCCCCCATCCTGCTGCCAATTTTAAAAAGTATCTGGTAAAAAATTAAGCACTCGCGCTAAAAGTGATGAAATCACCCCAAAACGCGAGTGCTTTTTGCATTTTTTGAAAAAGGAACTGCTAATATTTTCCAATATCAGCAAGAAAATATCATTACCACAAACCAAGCATATGCTGCAACAGTAAGCTTACTACAGTAATACCTGCCCAACAGCCAAGACCCAACCCTAAAGGCCTGCTGCTCGTTTTAATAAGCTTTATAATGTTAGTATTTAAACCAACTGCTGCCATCGCCAAAACTATAAAAAATTTGCTTAACCATTTTAGCGGTGCAAAAATCTCTGCCTGCACACCAAAACCTGTCGCCAGCGTAGTAAAAACAGATGCAAGGACAAAGTATAAAATAAAACTAGGGAAGATATTTTTAATGCTTACCTGCGTGGCAGAATTTTCTTTGCGGCTCACAAGATATCCAAGCACCATCGTAATCGGAATAATTGCCAATGTACGTGTCAACTTAACAGTAACAGCCTTATCCAGCGTCGCCGTGCCTAAGCCAAACATGGCATCCCAGGTAGCAGCGGTAGCAGTAACCGAAGAAGTATCATTGACAGCAGTACCAGCAAAAATACCAAAAGCTTCGCCGCTTGTCGTGCTAAAACCAAGCATAGTACCTAGCCAAGGGAACAATAAAGCAGCCAAAACATTAAAGAAAAAAATAACGCTGATAGCCTGCGCAACCTCTTCATCATCCGCCTTAATAACGGGAGCAGTAGCAGCTACCGCACTGCCACCACAAATAGAAGAACCTACACCAATCAAAGTAGAAATCTTACCAGGAATATGCATAACTTTATGTAAAATATAAGCTACAACTAATGAAGTCGCTATCGTGCACACAATAATAGGCAAAGACTGTTTGCCTGTTTCCAGCACTACGGAAATATTCAAGCCAAAGCCTAACAAAATTACTGCATATTGCAACACTTTTTTAGAAGTAAAAGCTACGCCGGCTTTTTGCTCAGCTTGCACAGGATGCACTAAGGCAACCAGCATACCTAATAAAATTGCAAAAACAGGTGCGCCCACTACAGGCACAAGCTTGCCTAGCCACAAACAGGGAACTGCCAATACTAAACACAATAAAATACCACGCCACTTATCAGAAAAAAATTTCATTAATGTACCTCCATAAAATCAATCGAAAAATATTATAACACATTTTATAGATTAAAAGCTACAAAGGCAAGAATAGCGCACATGCTAACTGCAGTTAGAATGTGCGCTTTTTGTTACTCCACCTCAATCAATTCATGCTGCGATATATTTCGACCATGCTCAATATCATCT
>CAVKDE010000050.1:0-4928 GCA_963654835.1 Duodenibacillus sp.
GCGTAAGCGAGAGCAGCGGATTTTGTATGTAAAGTTTAAATATTTTGCTGTTGAGGAATAACCGATTCAATAAAGGCTTTGACGATAGCAGGGTCAAAATCAAGACCTGCTTTATTTTGCAGTTCGACAATGGCTTCGGCGTGCGTTTTCTGCCAATGCTGCGTGCAGGGATTGATATTGCGGTCATAATAATTGGCCACGGCGATGATGCGCGCACCAATAGGAATGTTCTGCCCTTTGAGGCGTTTGGGATAACCTGTACCGTTCCATTTTTCGTGGTGGCAGCGGATCATGTCGCAGATATTGGAAAAACCGGCGATATTTTCCAGCATACTCGCCCCGGCGATACAATGGCGTTTATAGATGGATTGTTCGCGCGTGGAAAGATAAGGCTGCTTGGCCAGCACAATATTCGGCACGCTAAGTTGGCCGATATCATGTAGGAGCGCCGCTGTTTTGATCTGCGATACTTCGGAAGCAGGCAGGCCTAATTTTGCTGCCGTGCTGACAGCGTAATTGGCAACCTGCTGGCTGTGCAGATAAATATCATTATTTTTTATTTTAAGCATATCGAGATAGAAATCACAGATTTTTTTCGTAATGCGCGCATCTGTGAAATCTAATGATTGTGGTATGGCGATCATAACAAGTCTTTCCTTTATATCCGTACATTGTGAGTAATGTTAGTATAACACTTTTAGGGAAATTATTAAAGTGCGCAGAGCAGTTACTTGCAAAAAATTATCATAACGCTTATAATAAGTAAGACAACTCAGGTCTGTGGTTGCAAGTCGATGCCAGTTGCAGGCGAAACGATCCACGTAAGCAGCGAAAATTTGCTGTGAGCACGGTGCAGCTTAGAAGTAAGTCCTGCCGCATAAAAATTTCGGCGAGAGAAGTAGTAGTGGGGAGCGAGTGCTTAGGAGCGAACCTTCCAGCAGGCGAGTGTGGGGGCGAAAACCAGGTCAGCTGGGTTGTTTTCTTGTAAAAAAATCTTTTTTGTGCGTTTAAACGCACTTTTTTTATTTTTATACTGCCTTTTTCTATAAAAATTCTTTACCTTGAGCGCAAATCGGTATATAATAACTGTATCTAAGTAAAGCGTTACATTCTTGAAAGGGGTAAGTAATGATGAAAAAACTGTTATTTTTAGTAATGGCTATTTTAGCAGCTGCTTCCATGATGGTTGCTGGCTGTGGTGGCGGCGATAAGGCTGCTAACGACAAAAAGGTGCTGCGCGTTGGTACGGAACCGACTTTCGCTCCGTTTGAATTCCAAAAAGAGGGCAGCAAAACTTATGACGGTTTTGATATGGATCTGGCCCGCGCTATCGGCAAGCAGATGGGCTGCGAAGTGGAAATCGTCAGCATGGGTTTTGATGCTTTGATTCCTGCGTTGAACTCCGGCAACATTGATATGGTTGCTGCCGGTATGAGCATCAACGAAGAGCGTAAAAATGCTGTAACCTTCTCTGATCCGTATTACACTTCCGGTCTGATTGTTATGGTCAACAAGGATAACACCGAAGTTAAGAGCATTAAAGATTTGGAAGGCAAACGCATTGCCTGCCAGATTGGCACTACCGGTGAAAAAATGGCAAGAAGCGTTGCCGGTGCTAAAGTAACTGCTTTCAACACTAACGATGAAGCTGTTATGGAACTGAAAAACAAAGGCGTTGACGCTATTATCAACGACAGCCCGGTTGTTGGCTATTATCTGGCTCAAGGCGGTAACAAGACTATGAAGACTGTTGGCGATGTTATGGAAGCTGAACAATATGGTATTGCTGTTAAAAAAGGCAACGACAAGCTGGCTAAAGACGTTAACAAAGCTTTGCTGGACCTGAAGAAAAATGGCGTATATGACAAGATTTATGAAACCTGGTTTGGTGAAGTAAAGAAATAATATTTGGTTCAAAACGGAGCACGATGTGGTGTTAGAACCATTGCGTACTCCGTTTTCTTTTTCAAAACAAAAATATATAAAATGTAATGAGGGGGACTCACAATGAAAAAGGTATTAGTATTTTTAATGATGGCAATGATGGCGTGCAGCCTGCTGCTCGCTGGCTGTGGCGGTGACGAAAAGAAGGCCGATAGTGCCAAAGTTCTGCGTGCCGGCACCGAGCCTGCTTTTGCTCCGTTTGAATTTCCTAAAGAAGGCAGCAAAGAGCTGACCGGTTTTGACGTAGAGCTGATTCAGGCACTGGGCAAACAGCTTGGCTATAAAGTAGAAATGGAAAGCATGGGCTTTGATGCTCTGATTCCTGCGCTGAATGCCGGTAACATTGATGTTGCTATCGCTGGTATGACTATTACCGATGAGCGTAAAAAAGTTGTAGATTTTACTGATTCCTACTATACTTCCGGTCTGATGATCATGGTACGCAAGGACAGTACTGTAAAATCTCTTGATGATTTAAAAGGTAAAACTATCGCCTGCCAGATTGGTACTACCGGCGAATTTAAATCCAGAAGCGTTGAAGGTGCTAATGTTAAAGCTTTCAATACTCAGGATGAAGCTGCGCTGGAACTGAAAAATGGTGGTGCTGATGCTGTAATTGGTGACGCACCTGTTATTGATTATTACATGGCACAGGCTGGCAAAGATTTTGCTATGACCGTAGGCGAAAAAATGGAAGCAGAGCCTTATGGTATTGCTGTGAAAAAAGACAGCAAGCTGGCTGGTGAGCTGAACAAGGCTTTAGCTGAAATGAAAAAGAACGGCGAATATGATAAGCTGTACACCAAATGGTTCGGAGAGAAAAAATAATCAGCCCTCTCTCCTGCCTGAAGTTTAATTTTTAGAAGGGATTGGGAGAATATGAATTTTGATTTAATGGCAAGATCCTTCCCGCTGCTTTTGGCTGGCGCAGGCATTACTGTGGAAATCACGGCGATGAGCGTCACCTTCGGCCTGTTGATAGGCTGCATGGTGGGTATTGCACGTCTTTGCAGTGTGAAGCCTTTGCGGTATTTTGCCAATATCTATGTTGATTTTATCCGCGGTACACCGCTTCTGGTACAAATCTTTTTGGTATACTTTGCACTGCCAAATTTGACAGGCAGCCGTGTAGACCCGTATTTTGCAGCAATTTCTGCCTGCTCTATCAATAGTGGTGCTTATGTTGCCGAGATTTTCCGCGCAGGCATCCAATCTATTGATAAAGGCCAGATGGAAGCAGGCCGCAGCCTGGGTATGAGCTGGGCGCAGACCATGCGTTATATCATTATGCCTCAGGCTTTCAAACGTATTATTCCGCCACTGGGCAACGAATTTATTGCCATGCTGAAGGATTCCTCGCTGGTTTCCGTTATCGGCTTTGAAGAGCTCACCCGTCGTGGTCAGCTGATTATTGCCCGCACCTATGCTTCTTTTGAAATCTGGATGGCTGTAGCAATCATTTATCTGATTATGACCTTTGCTGTAGCCAGATTCACTGGTTATCTGGAGCGGAGGTTTGATACAAAATGAGTAAAGAAATGATTACGATCACCGATTTGAAAAAATCTTTCGGTGAGCTGGAAGTTTTAAAAGGCGTAAATTTAACGATTAACGAAAAAGAAGTTGTCGTTATCATCGGCCCTAGCGGCAGCGGTAAAAGCACTTTGCTGCGCTGCATAAATTATCTGGAAGAGCCTACAGGTGGCAGTATTGTTATTGACGGCATTCCTCTGACAGGCGAAGCGAACATCAACGAAATCCGTAAGGAAGTTGGCATGGTGTTCCAGCGTTTTAACCTCTTCCCGCATATGACGGTTCTGCAAAACTTAATGCTGGCACCTATGAAAGTGCGTGGCATTAAAAAGGATGAAGCAGAAAAAACTGCACGCACCTATCTGAAAAAAGTTGGCTTGGAGGATAAGGCGAACAGCTATCCAGACCAGCTTTCCGGCGGTCAGCAGCAGCGCGTCGCTATTGCCCGTGCTTTGTGCATGAAGCCAAAGGCTCTCCTTTTTGACGAGCCGACAAGTGCGCTGGACCCGGAGATGGTCAACGAAGTTCTGGATGTTATGAAAGAGCTGGCCAACGAAGGTATGACGATGGCTGTGGTAACGCATGAGATGGGTTTTGCCCGCGAGGTGGGTGACAGGGTTTGCTTTGTTGATGGTGGTATCATCTTAGAGCAAGGCACACCGGAAGAAATTTTCAGCCATCCGCGTGAAGAACGCACAAAGAACTTTTTATCTAAAGTTTTATAATTTAATTGAAAGAGAATCACTGCTAACGCGGTGGTTCTTTTTTTATACGCTCATGCCGAACATTATATTTTGGGGCAACGTGGTTCGTTAACTAATGTTTATAGCGCAAGAACTTTAACGCGCACAAATAGTTGCGGGGGGTAAAAGAGATGATATAATATATTCAGGATTTTGTAAATAATGTTAGCTGAATGTAAATTGGAGGAGGAAGGCGTATGTATAATATCAAGACAAAACTAGGCAGGTATACTGGTGCGTTACTTTGTCTTTTTTTATTTTGTACGTTTTTTGTGCTTTCTGCAGCAGCAGAGGAAGCACCTTCCAAGCTTGTCCGTGTAGGCTGGTATGAAGATGCTTATAATATTACGGGTGCTAATGGCGAGCGCAGTGGTTATGGTTATGAATTCCAGCAATCAGTAGCTGCTTATACAGGTTGGAAGTATGAATATGTGCAAGGTGGCTGGTCTGATTTATTAGTGCGCATGAAACATGGCGAATTTGATATTATGAGCGGTGTTTCCTATACGGATGAACGCGCAAAATCAATGCTGTTTTCCGAGCTGCCGATGGGCGAAGAAAAATATTATCTTTATGCGGATTTAACTCATTCCGATATTTCGGCTTCTGATTTAACAACTTTAAATGGCAAGCGCATTGGCATTTTAAAAGAAAGCGTACAGGCAACGCAGTTTTTCAAATGGGAAAAGGAGCGTGGCCTGCATATGC
>CAVKDE010000050.1:4938-8714 GCA_963654835.1 Duodenibacillus sp.
TTTAACAAGTTTTGAAGATGGTAAGAAAAGTGTTGCGCAGCATAAAGTTGATTGTGTTATTTCTACGGAAACTCCGCATTGGGTGGAGTTTGGAATGTCGGCCATTGCAACTGTCGGCAGTTCCGGTATTTATTTTGCTATCAATAAAGATCGTCCTGATTTAAAGGCGGAGCTTGATGATGCGATGCGTAAAATGGAATATGATAAACCGTTTTATGCTAATGAGCTTTATAAGCGTTATCTTAGCGCAGTATCCAGTGCAGTGCTCTCTACGGAAGAAAAGAACTGGCTGGCGCAGCACGGCGCAATCCGCATTGGCTGGCTGAACCATGATACGGGTATCAGTAATCTTGATGCTAAAAGCGGTAAGCCTGTGGGCGTTATTGCTGATTATATAAGATTTGCTTCCGATTGTCTGGATAATCAGCCGCTTGCTTTTGAACTGGTAGAGTTTAATTCGCTGGATGAGCAGATGCAGGCACTTAAAGATCATAAAATAGATATGATTTTTCATTTCGCGCAGAACCTTTATATGGCAGAGCAAAATGGTTTTATTTTATCCAACACGGTTCTGGCTGTGAACATGGCTGCGGTAACGGCGAAGAGTTATTTTGATGAAAATGCGGAAAACAGCGTTGCTATTGAAAAAAATAATAACTTTTTTAAGTGGTATATAGCGTATAACTATCCTAAGTGGAAGATTAAAGAATATGCTTCTTTGGCAGCTGTGGAGCACGCTGTTGCCAGCGGCGAGGCAGATTGCTTTATTGCTAAATCAGGACAGCTTACCAAGTACATTGAAAACAATAAATTTTACAGCGTGTTCTTAACTTGTCCCGGGAATATGTCTTTTGCTGTTAACCGTGGCAATACGCTGCTTTTATCTGTTTTGAACAAAACGCTCAAAACCATGCCCAGCTCTATGCTTACAGGTGCGCTTTCTATGTATGATAGCACCTTGAAAAAGGTGACAATGATGGATTTTGTGAAAGATAACCTGGTGGCAGTGGCGCTAACGTTTACCTCTATTTTTGTTCTTGTGCTGCTTTTAATTTTAAGCTTTTTGCGTAAATCCCGCATTGCAGAGGCGCACACAAACGAATTGAATAAAAAGTTACAGGAGAGCCATCATGAGCTGCAGGCTGCTTTGGCGCGGGCCGAAAAAGCAAGCTCGGCTAAAACAACTTTCCTGTTTAATATGTCGCATGATATCCGCACACCGATGAATGCGCTTTTGGGTTATGCACGGTTGATGAAAAGTGAACTGACTGATGCCAAGCTTTTAGGCTATCAGGAGAAAATGGAGCAATCGGGTAATCTGCTTTTATCCATTATCAATAACGTGCTGGATATGGCACGCATTGAAAGCGGTAAAATTGAAGTGGATGAAAGCTATAATAAAGTGGGTAACATTTTAGACGAAGTGTGCAGTGTGTTTGAGGTGGAGGCGAAGAAAAAAGGTATTCAGCTTTGCCATGAAGCGCAGATAGAGCATGAACATATTTTATGTGATGTTACTAAAGTTAAAGAGATTTTCTCTAACCTTATCAGCAATGCGATTAAATATACGCCTGCAGGGGGCACGATAACTTTGCGCTCGCAGTAAATTGCGCCTGTGCGGGAAGGCTATGTGCGCGTGAAGACGGAAGTTACGGATAATGGTATCGGTATGAGCAAGGAATATCTGCCGAAGCTTTTTGATTCATTTTCGCGTGAACGCAACACAACGCTGGGCAAAATTGCTGGCACAGGCCTTGGTATGTCCATCGTAAAAAGGTTGGTAGATATGATGGATGGCAGCATTACGGTAGAAAGCAAGTTGGGTAAAGGTAGTAAATTTACTGTTATCCTGGAGCATAAAATTGCTGATGAAGCTCATTATACGCAGCCTGAAAATGCTCCTACAAGTGAAAGCTACAAGGAACTTATCTGCGGCAAACATCTTTTAATGGCGGAAGATAACGATTTGAATGCGGAAATTGCCCAGGTTATTTTGACGCGTATGGGTCTTGTGGTAGAGCGTGTGGCGGATGGCGCGCAGTGCGTGCAAAGGCTAAAGGAAAAACCGGCAGGCACGTATGATTTAATCCTCATGGATATCCAGATGCCGGAAATGGATGGCTATGCAGCAACGCGTGCTATCCGTACGCTAAGCGATAAGGCGAAGGCGGATATTCCTATCGTGGCGATGACGGCGAACGCTTTTGAGGAAGATAAGGAGAACGCTTTTAAAGCAGGCATGAACGGACACATCGCGAAACCTATTGATGTAGAGAAGGTAGAAAAAACCTTAATTGCTCTTTTGCATTAAAATTTTTAGCATCTGCTATACTTTTGGCAGATGCTTTTTTCTTGCGCGTGAAATTTCACATTTTCCTAAAATATTTCTTGGCCTAAGGTATATGCTTTAAGTGCAAAATTTGCTATAATAAATTAGATATGAGTGTAATGCCTAAAACAGTATTACAAAAGATGGAGGGAATTTTTTTGGAAGAATTATATCGTGAGGAATCTGGCACCAACGCGCAGAGAAAAATTTTTGCTGCTATTGCTTTGGTGATGATTGCTAGTCTTTATTTTCATGAATGGACATGGTTACAGGAAAACAAACGCTTTGATATGCTTGGCTGGGGTATGGATACTGTGCTCTTAGGCTTGTGGATCTGGCGTGTTGCTTTTGGTTATACTTTGATTTTATACAAGGATAAAAAGCTGGAGGTTATCAGCCACGGCTTAGGCTTTATTAAACGCAGTTATATTGTTGATTTAACCCGCACGGAAAGCTTTACGGATAAATATGTTAAGAGCTTCTTCCGTAAAACGCAGATTAAGCACTATATTCACCGTTATAATTCTCTGGATAATAATCCGCAGCGTCTTTTGGTTTTTACCGAAGGCAAGAAGAACAAACTGGCCGGTTTGCTTTTCAAGGCGAGCGATGATTTTATGAAACAGCTGCGCAGAGAGATGCCTGATAAATATATTCAGCTCTAAGCTTAGCTTAAGGAGGTTCTTATATAATGGAAGCATTGGCAAATGTTGAACCGGTTGCTGTCTGCACCCGTGTTATGCAAATATTTTTTGGTTCGTTTCTTTATATTTATCTGATTGCCAAACTTGTTGGCCCGGAAAACAAACAGGCCTGGTTCAGAAAACGTAAAAAATATACCTTCTTTAACCGTCGTGGTATTTTTGGCGAAGATATTAACTTTGGTTATCCTGTCTGCTGGCAGGGTATTGGCGTGTTCTTCGCTATTTATGGAGTTGTCTTTGGTTTTGGTTACTGGTATATTTTTGTGCACGCATATTAAGTAAGACAGCTTATAAGGCACCATCTGCTGCATCATGGCTCCTAGGAGTACTAATTGTACGCCGTCGTCGCCATTCTTTGCATCTGGTACCTTCTAAGCAGTCTTAGTACTTTACTTTTAGGAAGGAATAAAAATTTCAATGGCAGAAATTAGAGGTATTATTGTAAAAAAACAGGGCGAACGCGCTGAGGTTAAAGTGGATAAGGCAGAAAGCGAGCTGAAAAGCCTGCCTAAATATCTGGATTGCTGGAATCCTGTAGGTGCAAAAGCTGGCGACGTTATTGGCGCGGAATATCGCGATTTTGATCAGAAAAAGGCAAAACTTGTTATCTATGGCCTGCCGCTGGCAGGTATTTTAGCTGGTGTAGCCTGCGGCCATAGCATGGCGACGTTCTTCCATATGGATGAGCTGCCCTTTATTGCCGGTTGTATTGTTTTATGGCTTTTAGTTACGGTGAACTATGC
>CAVKDE010000051.1:0-8626 GCA_963654835.1 Duodenibacillus sp.
TCCACTTATACTTATATTGTACACCGAAAAATATTTTTGCACAAGAGACGAATCACAAATAGGCTGCGCAGAAATAAAATAACCGTGCCAGATTTTCTCCAGCACGGTTATCAGTTGTTATTTGAGCAATTCACGAACGATAGCATTGATACGTTTGCCATCAGCACGACCTTTAGTTTTTGCCATTACAGCAGGCATTACCTTGCCCATATCTTTAGGACTGGTAGCACCAACAGCAGCAATAACTTCAGCCACAATAGCCTTCAGTTCGTCATCGCCGAGAGCTTCAGGAAGATATTTTTTAAGTACAGCAATTTCTTCCTTAGCTTGGGCAACCAATTCGTCACGACCTGCTTTTTGGAATTCTTCCAAAGAGTCCTGACGCATTTTGACCTCTTTCATCAAGACAGCCAAAACCTCATCATCAGTGAGTTCTTTTTTGTCGTTGATTTCAACATTTTTAATATTAGCACGCACCATGCGAATAACGGATAAACGCAGCTTACCAGCTTCTCTATCCTTCATGGCCTGCTTCATATCAGCAGTCAATTGGTCTTTTATTGACATACAGCCCGCCTCCAATTATCTGGTTTTACGTTTTCTGGCTGCTTCGGATTTTTTCTTACGGGCAACGCTAGGTTTTTCATAATGCTCGCGTTTTCTTACCTCAGAAAGAATGCCTGCCTTTTGGGTTGCTCTTTTAAATCTGCGCAGTGCGCTGTCTAAAGTTTCATTCTTGCCAACTTTAATTTCTGCCATCTGATCTCCCTCCCTCCACACACTTAGGGAAGTGTATATGCAAATTAAGTTTTAGCTGTTACCAGCTAAAAACACTTACTGACTAATTATACACGAGAACACAAGCATTGTCAAGGTTTAGCACGGAGGCCAGCCCAAAGCTTTACCACCAATTACGTGGATGTGCAGATGCTTAACAGTTTGTCCGCCTTCGTCACCGGTGTTGATAACAACACGGAAACCTTTTTCCGCAATGCCAGTTTTTTCTGCGATCATTTTTACTTTTCCCAGCATATAAGCAACCAGTTCAGGATCTGCGGTAGTGATGTTAGCCGTATGGTCTTTAGGCATCAGCAGCACGTGTACAGGCGCAGCAGGAGCAACGTCATTAATCGCAATCATTTTCTCGTCTTCATAAACCTTGGTAGAAGGGATTTCGCCCTTAATGATTTTGCAGAAGATGCAATCGTCAGCCATTTTGTTTCCCTCCTCTCGTAATGTCGTATCTTATTATATTCTGTATAGAAAAAATTTATCCTGCCAGCTATGTGAACTTTTTATGAATTATAACAGCTCACCTAGCAGAAAATCATCCTGCACGCCAGTAATTTTTACTTTGGCAATAGTGTTCGCCAAATCCTGCGTGCCAGGTACAACTACGCGCAGATATGGTCCGCATAAACCTTCCATATGCGCTGCATCCACAGGCTGTTCAAACAGCACTTCTTCTACCTTACCCACCATAGCAGCTAAAGTTTTTTGATGCAAGGCGTCGTCCACCTTCGCCAGACGCGCAGCGCGCTCGCTCTTCACTGCCTCATCCACCTGCTCCGGCATTTCTGCCGCAGGCGTGCCTTTGCGTTTGGAATAGGGGAAGATGTGCATCTTGGCAAAGCCACATTTTTGCGCAAATGCTAACGTTGTCATAAAATCTTCTTCCGTTTCACCCGGGAAGCCCACAATAACATCCGTCGTAATCGCCACATCAGGCACCTGCGCGCGAATTTCTTCTATTAACTTTGTAAAACGCTGCGTATCGTAAGGACGGTGCATAGCTTGTAAAATTTTGTCGCAGCCACTTTGCAGCGGCAGGTGCAAATGACGCAAAAGGCGCGGTTCTTCTGCCATAAGTTTGAGCAAACGCGGTTCCACTTCTACCGATTCTAACGAACCTAAGCGCACGCGCTGCACCCCTTCGACAGAAAGAGCAGCCTGCACTGCATCATACAGCGTAATATGCTGGCCTTCTTTTGCCAGCTCCTTACCGTAACAGCCAAGGTGGATGCCGATAAGCACAACTTCTTTATAGCCTGCGCTGACAAGCTTGGCCACTTCCTCGCGAATGCTGGCTAAACTTCTGCTGCGCAAAGGACCACGGGCAAAAGGAATAATACAATAAGTGCAGTATTGGTTGCAGCCTTCCTGAATTTTAAGAAAGGCACGCGTTTTATCTGTTTCCGTACCTACGCCCAGTTCTTCAAACTTTGTATCCACTGTCATTTTCTGCACGTTGTCCAAAATCTCTGTCTGCTTGTTTTCCAGTGCTTCGTTCACCAGCTCTACAATGCGCGCACGCTCCTGGTTGCCGATGATAACATCAACACCCTCGATAGCACGCACTTCCTCCGGCGCAGTCTGCGGGTAGCAGCCTGTCACAACCACCAGCGACAGCGGGTTGTGACGCACAGCGCGGTTAATAATCTGACGCGATTTGCGCTGACCTGTGTTCGTTACCACGCAGGTATTAACTAAATAAACATCAGCCTGCTCGCCAAAAGGCACCACTTCATAGCCAGCAGCGCGGAAGATGCCTTCCATGCTGGCAGTATCTGCCTGATTGACTTTGCAGCCAAGTGTATAAAATGCAATTTTTCTCATCTATTATTAATCTCCTAAATCTCCTGTTTCGTAAAATATCGCGGATATCGCCACAAGACCTGCTGTTTCCGCACGCAGGATTCTGCGGCCTAAGCTTACAGGCACTGCACCGCTAGAGCGTGCTGCCTCAAGCTCCGCTTCGCTGATGCCACCTTCCGGGCCGATAATCAAAAGTAAATCTGTTAAATCGCCCTGGCTCTTAGCTTCTTGCAGTGCTGCTTTCAGGCTCTTTTTATCTTCACATTCGTAGGCGATAATTTTCGTCTGGCAATTATTGGCGGTCAGCATCTGCGCCATGCTCTGCACAGGCTGGATCAGGGGAATGATATCGCGTTTGCTCTGCTTGGCAGCAGCTTCGGCAATTTTTTGCCAGCGTTCCACTTTTTTGGCTGCCTTCGTACCGTCCAGGCGGACGACAGAGTGTTCCATCGCCACAGGCACCACACTGTACGCGCCCATTTCCACCGCCTTCTGGATAATAAAATCCATCTTCTCGCCCTTCGCCAGGCCTTGCGCCAAAACAAGGCGCACATGCGGTTCGTGGCTCTCCGCCAGCTTTTCTAAACACTGCACGGTAACGCTTTCGCTAGCAATCGCGCTAATCTTGGCCAGTGCGCTCACGCCATCATCGCTCACAATCTGTAGCTCATCACCAGGCTGCATCCGCAGCACCTTGCTGATGTGACGCGCATCCACACCGGTAATTGTCATCTCTTCGTTATATAATTGAGGAACAAAAAAACGATGCATTTATTTCTCCTTACTCATCTGCATTACAACCCAGCCGCCTCGATGATCAATCGCATCTACCACAAGGCCCTGTTTTGCCGCTTCGGCTTCAATATCCGCCACGCGCTCTTCGATGATACCGCTGGCAAGGAACACGCCACCATCTTTCAGCTTCACAGGAATATCTTTCAGCAGCATAATAATAATATCCGCAATAATATTGGCGATAATCACATCAGCCTTGCCTTCCGTGCCATGCAGCAAATCACCTTCGCGCACTTCAATCTTGTCGCTCAAAGCGTTATCTGCCACATTCTCCCGCGCCACACGCACCGCAACGCCATCAATATCCACCGCTTTAACGCTTTTCGCACCCAGCATAGCGGAGGCAATCGCCAAAATACCGCTGCCTGTGCCCACATCAAACACTTCTGCCTCTGGCGTAATAACTTTTTCCAGACGCTCCATCATCATATTCGTCGTATGATGCGTGCCTGTGCCAAAGGCCATGCCCGGATCAATTTCAATCACATGCTCGCCTGCTTTCGCAGTATATTCTTCCCAGCTTGGCTTAATCACAAGGCTCTTGCCCACGTGCGTAACATGAAAATACTGCTTCCATTCGTTCGCCCAGTCCTGCTCGCTCACCTTACGGAAACGCGTATTGCCAAAACGATATTTACCAATGCGCTCTTCAATCAAAGACAGCTGCTCATCAATCTCTGCCAGACGCTGCTGCAATTTATCATCATCTGCATAATACGCGCTCACCGTAACCACTTCAGTATTCTCCTGCTCGGGAATATCGCACAGTTCCCACGTGCCGCTATTGCGTAAATCATTAATCAGCTGCGGGTCTTCAATCGCCACACCTTTAGAGCCAACGCTTGTTAAAACATCAGCCACAGCCTCTACTGCTTCATGCGTTACCGCTACATTTACTTCTATCCACTGCATAATCTGCACTCCTTTAGATTTTTTCATCTTTATATTATACACTATGACGCAAGGAATTGTATACAATCACTTGACGCAGGCACAGAATCAATTTATACTTGTTATATGTAAATTGAGATTAACTCTCCATTTACTCATGCATTGTATTTAAAAATAAGGGAAAAGAAGGTATCAAAATGCTAACACTAGACAAAATTTATCATGCAGCCTTCGTATTAAAAAGCGTAGCACGCAGAACAGATTTAATTGCTGCGCCACATTTAAGCGAAGGCAACGACCTCTATTTAAAAACAGAAAACCTACAGGTAACAGGTAGCTTCAAAGTGCGCGGCGCATATTATAAAATCAGCCAGCTCACGCCAGAAGAAGCAAGCAAAGGCGTTATCGCCTGCAGCGCAGGCAACCATGCCCAGGGCGTAGCCCTCGCTGCTACCAGCATGGGCATTAAGAGCGTTATCTGTATGCCGGACGGCGCACCCATCATGAAGGTAGAAAATACCAAACGCCTTGGCGCGCAGGTAGAGCTTGTTCCCGGTGCTTACGACGAAGCGCACGACCGCGCTGTACAACTGCAAGAAGAAACAGGCATGACTTTTATCCATCCTTATGATGATGAACTTGTTATCGCAGGTCAGGGCAGTATCGGCCTGGAAATTTTAGACCAGCTGCCTGATGTAGAAGCAGTTATCGTGCCTATCGGTGGCGGCGGTTTAATCAGCGGCGTAGCTTTCGCTATTAAAAGCCTGCGTCCTGATGTAAAAGTTTATGGCGTGCAGGCAGCAGGCGCAGCCAGCATGTACAACGCCTTCCATGATCACAAGTACGAAACTCTTGATAGAGTAAACACTTTCGCCGATGGTATCGCTGTAAAAACTCCGGGTGAAACTACCTACGAAATGATTGCTAAATATGTAGATGATATTGTTACCGTCAGCGAAGATGAAATTGCTACTGCTATTTTAACACTGATAGAAAAGCAAAAACTCATCTCCGAGGGTGCAGGCGCAACTCCTGTTGCTGCTGCCCTCTTTAACAAGCTGCCTATCCAGGGCAAGAAAACTGTCTGCCTCGTTTCCGGTGGAAATATTGACGTAAATATTCTCTCCCGTGTCATCACCCGCGGTCAGGTAACAAGCGGCCGTCGTGCTGATCTTGTTATCGCCCTCGCCGACCGCCCTGGTCAATTGCGCGAAGTGAGCGAAATCGTCAGCAGCTGCGGTGCTAACGTAGTTGGCGTGCAGCACAACCGCAGCGATGCAGATATGGATATCACCGGCTGCTTCCTGCGCCTGGAGCTGGAAACACGTGACGCAGCGCAGATCGAAGAAATCCGCAATAAGCTTACCGCAGCAGGCTTTCAGCTGGTAAACAAAAACGCTGTCCATTACTAATAGCATATATGTAAACGTGCGCCGCAAGGCGCACGCACGACAAAAGGAGCAGTTCGCACGAACTGCTCCTTAATTTTTTGCTTTATTTATCTGTATTATTCTTTTGCATAATGCGTTCCAATTCCTGCATAAAGTTTTTCACATCAGCGAACTGACGATATACAGAAGCAAAGCGCACATAGGCAATCTGATCAGTTTTTTCCAGATGCTGCATAACCAGCTCACCAATCTGCGCACTCGGCACTTCGGAATCACTGTTCATACGCAGCTCACGCTCAATGCTATCTGCAATCTCCTGAATCTTTTCATAGGGAACGGGACGTTTTTCAAAAGCTTTTAAAAGCCCTGCCAATAACTTTTTCGCATCAAACAGCTCGCGGCGTCCATCCTTCTTGCTGACAACCAGCGGCGTTTCCTCGTACTTTTCGTAGGTCGTAAAACGCTTGCCGCAATGAGGACATTCACGACGACGGCGGATAGAAGTGCTATCCTCCACAGCACGGCTGTCCACTACACGGCTATCACCATAAGAGCAAAATGGACACTTCATACTGCTTTCTCCCTTGCATCAATGACGCAGCCATGGCGGAATTTCGTTGTTGCTGCCATCAAAAGATTTAATCACACGGTTTCTATCAGCCTCGTTAGTCTGGTTGTTAGGGCGATAAGTAGTTTTGCTTACCGTTTTCTTTTCAAAACCGGTAGCAATAACAGTTACGCGGATTTCATCTTCCAAGCTCTCATCAATAACCGCACCAAAAATAACGTTGGCATTAGGATCAACAGCTTCCGTAATAATATTAGAAGCTTCCGTAACATCAAACAAAGACAACTCTTTACCACCAGTTACATTAATCAAAATACCTTGCGCGCCGTCAACAGAAGCTTCTAAAAGCGGACTCTTGATTGCTGCTTCCGCAGCAGCCTTAGCACCGCCTTCGCCTTTAGCTGTGCCCACGCCCATCAGCGCACTTCCTGCATTAGACATAACGGATTTAACATCGGCAAAGTCAACATTGATTAAACCGGGAACAGCAATTAAATTGGAAATGCCCTGCACGCCCTGACGCAGTACGTCATCGGCAATGCGGAACGCATCCAGCATAGAAGTGCGACGGTCAATAACCTGCAACAAACGGTCATTAGGAATAGTGATTAAAGTATCTACTTTTTCTTTTAAGTTTTTAATACCAAGCTCAGCCTGATTCATACGACGACGAAGTTCAAAGCTGAAAGGTTTAGTTACAACGCCAACAGTCAGCGCACCAATTTCTTTAGCACATTCTGCGACAACGTGTGCAGCACCAGTACCGGTGCCACCGCCCATACCGGCAGTAACGAAGACCATATCCGCACCCTTCAATGCTTCGCTGATCAGCTCACGTGATTCTTCCGCAGCTTTTTCACCAACTTCCGGGTTAGCGCCTGCGCCAAGGCCTTTCGTCAGCTTTTCGCCAATCTGGATTTTTGTTTCTGCCTTAGACATCATTAAAGCCTGTGCGTCACAGTTCACAGCGATGAACTCAACGCCACGCACGCCAGAAGAAATCATGCAGTTTACAGCATTGTTGCCACCACCGCCTACGCCAATAACTTTAATTTTGGCAAGACTGTCAAAAGTTGTTTCCACATCATCAAACATATTTCTTATCCCCCTTATCCTGGGTATCGAATTAATTAAATTAATCTATCTTATATTGTTCAACAAATAGCTTGATTTTCCTGCTAACATTCACAAAAAATCTAATTTTTTATTTACCCATATATAAACGACGGATAACACCAAGATTTTGGAAGATACGCAGGCCAAAAATAAGTACAGCAACCAAATAAAGATCGATACCGATAAGATTGCCTGCATAGCACAAAAATGCTGCTAAAATGCCGTTGACAAAAAAGCCGGAAATAAACACCGCAGTATCATAATGTTTCTCCAGCGAAGCACGCACACCGCCAAGCACTGCGTCTAAACCAGCCATCACTGCTACCGCCAGCAATCGTGCATATTCAGGCGGCACGCTGTAGGGACAGTAAGCACCAATGGCAAAGCCGATAACAAGACCGAAAAGAGCATAATAAATCATTTCTTTGCTGCCTCCTTGTTATCTACAATTTTAGCATATTCAAAGCTGCGCGGTGCTTTCAAAGCCGGAATGTGCAGCTTTTCTTCCGTTTTGATTTTTACCTGAATCCCCCAGAACTCAAAAGTTTCCACAACACCGCCACGCAGACGCAGCGCACTCGTCAGCGTCTTGGGCGCGCCAATCGCCTTAATCACATAAGGCGGCGCACTGCGCACGTTATTTACGGAAACTGTCGGACCTGCGCAGCGCACTTCGCTCATCGCTACGATACGCTGATCGTTTAAAGAAATTGCCTCTGCACCGGCAGCACGCAATTCGTTTAACACGCGCAGAAGGTCCTCATCATGGATAATATAAAGATTCGGATTCTCGTTAGCCTTTTTAGCTATATTGCTATCATCTAAAACAATTTCAATACCAGAGCCTTCAACATCAGTAGAACCTGCCAAAAGCTGCAAACGCTCGTCGGTAGCACCACCGCCGTTGCCATTACGCAGGTTTTCAACCTCTTCTAAGAGCTGCTTGTTCTCCGCCTGCATAACTTTCAGGCGTTCTGACAAATCCTCTACCCTGTCCATACGAATCGAGCGTTGACGCTCCGTGGTTTTATACTGTACAGAAAGCATAAAGCCAAGTACCATGAACACAACAGCAATTAAAATCTTGCCTTTTAAATCCATAGTCAGAATTTCTTTCATTATTTCACCCTCAATTTTTAAACAACAAGTTTAGTAAAATTTTTACTTGTCTTTATTATTCAGAAGCTTAATGTATGGCTTAGCAAAGGTTAAATCAATATATTCAGCTTTGATATTCTTATCTTTGATTTCGTTAAACACCGTCATAAAC
>CAVKDE010000052.1:0-8604 GCA_963654835.1 Duodenibacillus sp.
GCTATGGCGACACCACTTTTGGTGGCGACAAACTGATGACCCGTTATGAAATGGCTCAAATCGTTGCTAAAGCAATGGCAAAAGGCGCTAACGTTGACAAACTGGCTGCTGAATTTGCTGATGAGCTGGATAACCTGGGCGTTCGCGTAGCTAACCTGGAGAAAAAAGCTGACAATGTAAAAGTAACTGGTGAAGTTCGTTACAAATACATGAGCAAAAAAGATGATGCAAACGACAGCAATCATGAAAATGATCTGCGTTCCCGTATTTGGGTAACTGGCCAAGTTAACGATGACTGGACTTACACCGGCATGATTGAAAACACTCAAGAATTCCATGACAACAAAGGCAACGAAGATACTTCTTTCCAACGTGCATATGTTGAAGGTAAACTGGGTGGCATGAACGTAACTGCTGGTCGTTACAATGCTTTCTTCGCTAACGGCAACATCTATGATGCTCGTGTTGATGGCGTTGAAGTTTCCTATGGTGACAATGTAAAAGTAACTGGTTTTGCTGGTAAAGCTTCCGATGGTCTGACCTTAGGCGAAGATTGGGAAGGCGGCAACTATGCTGGTGGCGAACTGAGTGCTTCTTTTGACAAATTGAACGTAGCTGCTGGTTATGTAAACTTCAAAGATATTGGTAATGGTGGCGATGCTGCTATTGGCAAAGGCTTAGATGACGCTATCTGGTATGTTGGTGCAGATTACACCATGGGTGATGTAAACCTGTCTGCTATGTACCTGAAAGGTGATGCAAGCTGGCAAGATAAAGACTTGGATAAAGTAGCTGGTAAAGATTATGATGATGATGGCTGGACTGTTGGCCTGACTTACAAAGGTGCTGAAGCTTCCGAAGCTGGTAGCTGGGGTCTGTTCGCTAACTACTATGATCAAGGTATGGGTACCTACATTGCACATACCACTGATGCTAATATCTTCAATGGTACTGGCTTCAAAGGCTATGGCGTTGGCGCTAACTACACCTTCGCTAAAAACATCGTTGGTACTGTAGTTTACTACGATACCGAATCCAAACTGGACAGCAACAAAGACGACCAACGCGTTTGGGCTGACCTGACCTTCACTTTCTAATTTAAAAATTAGCAAGTACAATTAAAAATTACGCGTAAAATGAACGCCCTGCTTCTTGTGCAAATGAGAAGCGGGGCGTTTTGTAGTGCAGGAGATGGTTTTGAAATATATGTTATATAATAAGTGTTGTTACCTTTTCTAAAATAAGAAGTTCTTTAGGTTCTTTATCAAATTTTGGGGTCAGGCAGGTGCATGATGGTTACGCCATAGATGATTGCTGTGCAGGCGGCAAAGCAGATAGCGAGCGGAATTAAAAGTTTAGCCCAGCTTAGCTCTACCCTAGCGTATTTTTTGCAGTAACGCGTAAAGCAGAAAATGGTGAGCAGGTTAAAGCCAAGGCCAAGCACGAGCATAGTCCAGACGCTTTTGGCAAGCGGCAGATAAGACAGGCTTAAATTGATGGCTGCAAGCACAGGCATACCTGTCATGGTGTTAGCAATATTGCCTTCGGCGATAGCAAAGCAGGCAGTGAGCACAACGCTGCCTAAAAGTGAAGGGATGAGCGCAGCAAGCGTGAGCGAATTGGCGGGAGTTGCCATGTTTTGCAAACGGTTGCGCCACAGGTAACGCCCAAACATTTTATAGAGCACGCAGGCGTAAAGCACAGTGAGTACGCTGCTGGCGAGCACATCCATACCGCCTAAGCCTAAAAGTGCGACGATGAAATGAATCAGAAAGAAGCCTAAGGCACCAATAAAAAAGAAAAGCTGGTTGTAAAGCCAAAACCAAAAAGTTAACGGTAAAATGTTGCGCATGATGTGCCTCCTTAAAAATTTTTGAGTAGTAATGTATTTCTTGCTTTTAGTATAACATATTTGCGTAAGTGAAGATAGTGAAAAAGCACCACTAGCTGCTAAGCAGGCTGGTGGTGCTGTAAGCAATTGTGAAATTATCTTAGACTAAGCCTAACCACTTCCAATACGTTGTGCCCAGCAGCATGATGAGGGCAAAACCGATGAGCGTCAGCGGGATGCCGCTGCGGACAAAATCGCGTACTTCAAAGGTGTTGGTACCGTAGGCAATCATATTCTGCGGAGCATTGACAGGCAGGATGAAGCCGAAGCTGACAACATATTGCAAAATCATCGTCATACCGATAACATTAACTCCCGGTGTTTTGAGCTGCTGTAAGACGGAAATGATAATCGGGATAATGGCAGCAGCAAGGCCTGTGGCACTGGCGAAACCCATATGCACGATGATGAGGAAGAGTGCCATGATGGCGAGCACCATGAGCGTAGTGGAATTGGATAAATCAAAGGTGGTAACGATAACATTGGCCAGCCAGGTAGCAGCTTTCGTGGAAAGCAGGGCGTTGCCTAAGGAAATGCCTACACCGAAGAGGACAACTGTACCCCAGTTGATTTTGTGCACAACTTCTTCCCATTGCATAACACCGATTTTAGGCAGCATTAAAAGCGTAATCGCAATCATTGTGGTTGTAGAAGTATCGATAACGTGCAGCTTTTTTTCTGTTGTCCATAAAATGAGCAGGCAGATGGAGATACACAAAAGTTTTATTTCATCTTTCGTTATTTTACCCATATCGGCGAGCAGTTTTTTTACTGTTTGCTGACCGCCGGGAATTTCATCAATTTCCGGGGGCATGAGCAGCATCATAACATGGTAGAGGGCAAAGCTCATTAAAAGTGCGAAGGGAGCGGCGGCGATGAACCAATCCAGCCAGGAAATGTCTACACCGAGCTGCGTGCGGATAAAGTTAATGGCAACCATGTTTTGTGCTGCAGCAGTTTTGATGCCCACGTTCCAAACGCTGTCTACCTGGGCAACGGTGATCATGAGCATACCGGCGAAGCGGCTTTTGAGCGGTACGCCGAAAGCACTGATCATACCAAGGACAATAGGCACCAGGCAGGCCACACGCGCTGTAGTGCTGGGAACAAAGAAGCTTAAAATAAAACCGCAGCAGATAACACCAATGACAACGCGGTTCGCCTTCGCGCCCAGTTTGGACAAGATGACGAGCGCGATACGTTTATCAAGACCGGTTTTGGTCATGGCCGTAGCCAAAAACATTGCTGCTGCTACAAGGCAGAAGGCGGTGGTAGAAAAGCCTTTTAAGCCCATGCCTAAGCCAGCTGCTGTACCAAATATTTTGCCTGTGGCAGGATTGGGCGCAAAGCCTATTAAAACTGCCATGAGCGCAATAATTACGCCTGCGCTGACAGGATAAGAAATTGCTGTTGTTGCCCACACGATAACGGAAAATACCATGATGCCCAGCATACGCTGGCCTGCAACAGAAAGACCTTCCGGCGTTGGCATAGCGATAATGCCTAATAAAACGATGAGCGCGATATAGAAGCCATATTCTTTAAAAAAGCCAGGCTTAGCCGCGGCGGTAGTTGTTTTTTTCTCTTCCATAATTATTCACCCCTCAAAAATTAAAAAATAAAACACAAAACCCCGATTTGTCGTCTGCATTGACAAATCGGGGTTTAAACTTGTTTTTAGTATAGCGCGTTTTGCTAAAATTGCAAGTGATTTTTGTTTAGAGCTAGGCGCAAACGTAAATTTTTGTGCTTTTTGTAATATGTTTTACACATCAATCTTCCGTATAAGCGTTAGCTTTATCATAAAGTGCTGCCACTTCTTTAGAAGGACCGCCGGCAAGCAGGGAAACAATTACGCCTGCAATTAAGCTGGCAAAGAAACCGGGAATGATTTCATAAATGCCGGTAGAAGCTGCCATCGTGAGATACCAGGTGATATCAACGACTGCACCAACGATAATGCTGGCAACTGCACCCTGGAAGGTGAAGCCGCGCCAGAACAGGCTGAGCATAATTGCCGGGCCGAAGGCTGCGCCGAACACGCCCCAGGCGTTGGAAACGAGTTCCATAATGCTGCCTGCGCGCGGGGAATCGGCAATCAAGAGCGCAATGAAGGAGATAATGAGCACAACAATGCGTCCTGCCCAAAGCATTTCTTTATCGCCGGATGCGTTTTTGCGGATAACAGGTTTATACACATCACTGGCGAAGGCGGAGGCAGAAGACAGAAGCTGGCTGGAAGCCGTGCTCATGGAAGCTGCCAGAACGCCGGAAAGCAGCACGCCGCTCATGAGGGCGGGGAAAATGCTGCGCACCATGGCGATAAAGACGAGAGAGTTTTTATTGATGTTTTCATCCATACCCAGGTACATACGGCCGACAACGCCAACCATGGTCGCAAAAAAGCAGATTAAAGCTGTCCAGCTGATAGCGATAATCGCAGATTTTTTCATTTCTTTTTGCGAACCGAGGGACATGAAACGGATGATGATATGCGGCATACCAAAGTAGCCTAAGCCCCAGCCGAAGCCGGAGATAATATCTGTTGTTTTGGCCATTGGGTTCCAGTAATCAGGCGGGATAGAAGCCACAGCCTGCGGATTGATTAAAGATACGGCAAAAATCGGCGCGATTAAAAGCGAGCCTAAAATCATCAGGCCTTGGTAAAAATCTGTCCAGCACACAGCGGAAAAACCGCCGAGGAAGGTATAGCCGATGATGATGAACGCTGCCAGATACATGGTATAAGTTTGGTCGATACCGATAACAGTGTTAAAAAGTGTACCGCACGCTTTAATGCTGGAAGCAGAGTAAATGGTGTAGGCGATAAGAAAAACAGCAGCGCAGATAACCTGCAGCACATATGATTTTGACAGGAAGCGGTTGCTGAGATATTGCGGGATGGTAATAGCGTCATCTGCCACGATGGAAAAACGGCGCAGACGCGGTGCCTGAAAAATCCAGCTCAGTGCATAGCCTGTTAAAAGGCCGATGCTGATCCATGCCTGACCCAAACCGAGCGCATAGATGGATGTCGGCAGGCCCATGAGTACCCACGCGCTCATGTCCGAAGCACCAGCAGAAAGAGCTGTTACCCAAGGTCCCATCTGGCGACCGCCGAGAAAATAAGTTTTTTCGCCACCATGACGATTTTTATAGAAAAACCAGATGCCGATTGATAGCATGAATAATAGGTAGACAATGAAGACTACCATTTCTGTTATGTTCATAAACAACCCTCCAAAAAATAAGAATAGATAATACTATTATACACTAAAAAAGGTGATTTAGATATAAGGAAAAAAGAAAATCGTAAAATTTTTGGCGGTGAAAAATTTGCGGGGAATGCGATTTTTCCAAGCACTTGCTGCTACAAAACAAACTCTATTTTTTTTACAAAAATTATGCTATAATTAAACCAAATATAACTCTGATTGGAGGTAAACAAATGAAAAAACAGCTTGCGACTTTATTGCTGACCTTTATTTTCTGCTTTACTACAGTAGTTCCTGCTTTTGCTGCGGAGAGCCTGCCTGTAGCAGATAAAATTTCTGCTATGGAACAGATGCTTTACGGTACGGAGCAGAGCGGTTCTTTGCTTCAACGCATGGATAGCTTAGAGGACGATGTGTACGGCACATTGACTTCTGATTCTATTTTGCACCGCGTGGATAATATGTATGATTATCTTGCAGGCGCACCTGATAATGGCGAGGCTTCTTTTGCTACTAAGCTTAACGTTGTAGAATGGAAGATGAACGAGAGCATGTCCGGAGGACCGGCGAAAAACCGCATTGAAGCAACGGAAAAACTTCTTTATGGCCAAAGCCAGAACGGTTCTTTGAGCGGTCGCCTGGAAGGTTTGTTAAAGCTTTCCGGTTACAGCGATGGCAGCGTGCCTGTGCAGCAGGTAACTTTGCCGAAGGATTCTGTTTTTAAAATTACGTTTACCTCCGAGCTGAGCACGAAGATGAGCCGTCAGGGTGATGTTGTGCATTTTAAAGCAGCAGATAACCTTTATGTGAATGACGTTTTAGTGCTGCCTAAAGGTGCAACAGGCGTTGGCGAAGTGAAGAAGGTTGTACAACCGGGCATTTTTGGCAAGGACGGGCGCATTGATATTAACTTCACCTATATTTATGGTGTAGATGGTACGAAGATTCCTGTAACCGTGGGCGAATTGGCTAAACAAAAAGCTGAAAGCATCGCGGGCGCAGCCGGTGCTTCTATCGGCGGCATGATTATCCTCGGGCCTGTAGGCATCGTTGGCGGTGCTTTTGTCAAAGGCAATGCGGTAACAATTCCTGTCGGCTGCGAAACTTTTGTGCAGACTGCAGAAGATACTTCCCTGCAAGGCGTTGTCTATCAGGAATAAAAAGTAGAAATACAGTGAAAAGCTTACTCTTTGGGGTGAGCTTTTCTTTTTTTTGTGATATAATGTTAGATGGATTATTGTAGAAATTTTTCTTTCAACAAGTATTGAGAAGGAGTTTTTTATATGAATAAGACTTTTATCGCGACGGCTTTGGCTTTAGGCTTTTGCCTGCCTGTTTATGCAGAGCAGTACACAAATTATGACAGCGACCGTTACAGCGCACCTGTTTTTGCGGACGAAGCAGAAACAACTGCTACAGTGAACGAGGCTGTGCCTCATAAAAAAACGAAAAAAGAAGTAGAAAAAGAAGCGCAGCAGGCACTGCCGATTCATCTTACTGCTGACCATGCGGAATACGACAGCACGAGCGGCGATTTTCATGCCAGCGGCAATGTTGTTGTAACGCAGGGCACGGATAAACTGCTTACAACTTATGCTACAGGCAACATGAAAACCGGTGATGTATGGTTAGAGCAGGGCGCAGATGTGCACCAGCCTAACGGCAAAATGCACGGCAAATGGGCGCATTATAATTTTAATACCAAAACTGGTGAGATAAAAGAAATCAGCGGTACGAGCGTAAAAGATATTTACGACGCACCACATGCGACAATTTTACCTGACCGCGTTGTGGTAGATGAAGGCGGCAAGATGTCCCGCTGCCCAGCAGTTAAGCATCCGCCCTGCCTTTCTGTGACCGCCAAAACTTTTGAGATTTATCCAAAAGAAAAAATGGTTGCGCATGATGTAAAGGTTTTCATCCGCGGCAAGCATGTTTATTCCCGTGATTTATGGGTAAATAATTTTGATGACAGCGGTAAAACAAAAATTATGCCGCGTATCGGTTATGACGGCAGCAATAATGGTAGCTATGTGAAGCTGGAAATCAGCCAGCCTGTTTCGGAAAAAACTATGATTAATGTGGATTTGCCGCAGTATTCCAAAGCAGGCTTTAAGCCTGTGTATGGCGTTAACCATAACGAGCGCAATTTCAGCATTAACTATTTCACCGGTTGGGATGAAGATGATGATGTTTGGTACAAAAAGACGAACAACTGGCGTTTCAACTACAAAAATCATCACATTGTTGATGGCCTGCCGCTGAGTTATTCCGGTTATTTTGAATATGGCCTGTTGTCACGTGAAAACAGAAATTATAGCAGCTGGCATAAAGAATATGCTGTATATTTAAACCACGACCCGATTTATCTGTTTAACTCTAAAAATACGGTTTTGAACCTGACCGTTGGTAAAAAGTGGGTTAATGAAAGCAGAACCGGTGAAACACGTTCTACTGATATGTATTATGCAACCTTGGGCCAGCGTCTTGCTCCCAAATGGCGTACCTGGGTTGGTTACTATCGCGAAGATTTGACAAGCAGCCTGTTTGATATCGGTCAGCCTGATATGGCGCAGGAAATGCGCAATGGTTTATCTTTCAGCCCTGATTCTAAAAATGATTTCTCCATTATCAACAGATATGATATTGGCAAGGGTAATCAATACGAAACGGATTACCGCTGGCTGCATAAATTCTGTTGCTGGGCTTTGGAACTGACCTATGAGCAGAAGCAGTATAAAAACGATAACAGCTTCAAGATTCATTATTATTTCTATAACTTGTAATTAAGAGGGCACTATGGATAAAATTATTAAACAAAGATTCCTTGACCACCTAGAGGTGGCGAATGCTGTGATGAACAGTGAAATTTTGGAGCAGATTGACCGCATTGCGGTTGTTGTAAAAAAAGCTCTGGCTAATGGCAATAAAGTAATGTTTTGCGGTAACGGTGGCAGTGCAGCGGACAGCCAGCATTTAGCTGCGGAATTTGTGGGGCGCTTCCAAAAAGAGCGCAAGGGTCTGCCTGCTATTGCGCTGACGGTGGACACTTCTATCCTTACGGCAGTAGGCAATGACTATGGCTACGAGAAGGTTTTTGGGCGTCAGGTAGAAGCACTGGCACGCCCGGGCGATGTGCTTGTGGGCATTTCTACCAGCGGTAACAGCGGCAATGTAGTGGCTGCTGTGGAGCTGGCGAAAGAAAAAGGCGTATACTGCGTGGGCATGACGGCAGCAGGCGGTGGCAAGCTCAAAGCGTTGTGCGACGAGTGTATTGCTGTGCCGGCCAAGGTAACAGCACGTGCGCAGGAAATGCATATTTTAATTGGTCACATCTTATGTGAGCTGGTGGATGGTGAATAATTTGGCAGATTTGGCAGTAACAACTTTTTTAGCCGAAAGAATCAAAAATATACGTATTGCGGTTATAGGCGACGTGATGCTGGACCGCTACTTTCAGGGCGAGGTGAAGCGTATTTCGCCCGAAGCGCCGGTGCC
>CAVKDE010000053.1:0-8547 GCA_963654835.1 Duodenibacillus sp.
GCTTTTTCTTTATTATATTCTTTAATATCCCAAATACGCTGCTTATAGCTCATTATGCGCCTTTTCTCCACTCGTCTGTTCTACAGCAGGTTTGCCGGCTGCCTTATCGTGCAGCATCTGGGTGTGCTGCAGCATAGCAATCTGCTCTGCCAGACGTTTGTTTTCTGCTTCCAGCTGCGCAATTTCTTCCCGCATTTTTTTATCCTGCAAATAATGCTTCGCTTTCATCGCCAGCATAAAGCACGTTGCTACCAGGACGCCTATTAAAAACGCACCAAAAATTACTAAAACCAGCGAAGCGCTAAAGCTCCAGAAAATAAAGCTCAGCGAAACAGTAACAGCGTTCTGCACCGCAAAAAGTGCCACGATCATACTTAAAACAATAACAAGAATTAACAAAGGCATGAAAATCAGCTCCTTCAATTATTTTCATCTACTTGCGCCTGTTTATTTACAAAAACACTCAGGCAAATTCTTTATAACGGTTATAATTCTCCTTTAAGCAAAAAAAATCCTGCTTTAAAAACAGGATTTTTCTTACTATATTTTTTCGTAGAGCTATTAGTAACAAAGTTTACAAAATAACGCTATTTATACAAATCTACAGGCACGAGCGCACGCAGACCGTTGGTGCAGGCAAATTCGTCCGCACGCACGCGGAACACGTCCGCCAGAAGCTTTGACGTAACAATAGTTTTCGGCTCACCGCTCACAACAAGGCGTCCTTGCTTTATAACCGCCACGTAATCCGCATACTGAATCGCGTGATTTAAATCGTGGATAACCATCACAACCGTCAGCCCCAGCTCTTTGTTAAGCTTATCCAAAAGCTGCATTACTTCCAGCTGGTGACAGATATCAAGATACGTCGTCGGCTCGTCCAAAAGCAACACCTCCGGACGCTGCGCGAGTGCCATCGCTATCCACGCACGCTGGCGTTCGCCACCGCTTAACGTATGCAGCAGGCGATGACGCATAGCCGACATATTCGTCTGCGCGAGTGCCCACTCCACATGCTGCGCGTCGTCTTTAGCTGCGCGTCCTAAGAAACTGCGGTGCGGGAAGCGACCCATCTCCACTAAATCCTGCACCGTTAAATCCGTCGGGGCAACAGGCGATTGCGTTAAAATTGCCAGACACTTGGCAAATTCACGGTGTGAAAAGCTGTGAATATCCCTGCCTTTAAAGGTAATATTACCCTTAGCGCAAGGCAGGATACGGGCAATAGCTTTCAGTGTCGTGCTCTTGCCACAGCCGTTAGGACCGATAATCGCCGTAATTTTACCTTCGGGAATTTGTAAATGCATATCGTGGACGATAGTTTTTTTATTAATAGCAATATCTACATTATTTACCTGCAATACTGCGTTAAAATTTTTCTCAGTCATCAGATTTCCCTCCTTAACAAAAATAAAAAGAAGGGAGCACCTAAAAACGCCATAATGATGCCCACTGGCAGCTCAATAGGCGCAAAAATAACGCGCGCAAAAGTATCGCTAAGCGTGATTACAGCAATGCCGAGAAGTGCGGAAGCAGGCAAAAGGAAGCGGTAATCGCTGCCGATTAAAAGCCTTGCCGCGTGTGGCACAACCAGGCCCACAAAGCCTAATAAGCCCACCACACTCACAGCACTGGCTGCCAAAAGCGCAGCGATGGCCGTAAGCACAATGCGCGTAATTTCCACGTTTACGCCCAGGCCACGCGCCATCTCATCGCCCAGCTGCAAAATGTTAAGATAAGCAGCACTAGCGAGTGCCAAGAGCAGGCCAATAACTGCGTAAGGCAGGATAATCTGCACATGCGGCCAGCTTCTGGCGGCAAGACCGCCCACCATCCACATCAGCGCGCCATGCACCCTGTCGCTGTAAAAAATCATCAACCCGCTGATACCTGCGCGGCTAAAATAATGCGCACAGGCTTGATACCATTCTTCCACGCCAAAATATAAATGCACACAGCAGCCATCATCGCACCGATAAAAGCCACAGGCGTAATTAAATATTCCAAAGCAGGAAATAGAATCATAATCACGACGCCAGCTAAGCCTGCACCGGAGCTGATACCAATAATATGCGGGTCGGCTAAGGGATTACGCATAATCGCCTGCAAAATTGCGCCCGAGAGCGAAAGATTAATTCCCACCAGCGCACCTACGATAGTACGCGGCATACGGATATTCCAGATAATCTGGCTCTGCGGGTCATCACCCGGCGAAAACAGGATATTCACAATCTGCTGCAGCGAAATCGTGCTGGAGCCTTTCGTCAGGCTCAAAAAGCTGCCACAAAGTGCCAGCAGCAAAAAGGCTGCCAAAATCAGCACACGCCACTGCGTGCGCGAGATGCCAAAGCGTTCCACCGCCTTAGAGGCATCCAGTTTTTTATTTTCCATCAGCAAATACCTCCGGGTAAACCTGCTGCGCCATGTATTTTACCGCTTCCGGATAACGCAGGCCGGGATTGATCAAAAATAATTTTTCCGGCAGCACATATACGCGTCCCGCTTTTACAGCCTGCAATCTGTTCCAGGCAGGATTATTTTTAAAATCCATATTCAGGCGGCTTTCAATTTCCTGCGGTTTGCCCATGGAAGTTACAAAAATTATCTCCGGGTTCTGCTCCACAAGCGTTTCCATGCTGTAAGGCGTTTTCTCGCTCTTGCCTTTGAGCGCAGCCGCAGCTACGTTTTCAAAGCCTAACAAATCACTCACACAGCCGGCAATACTGTGCGCGCCTTCTACCGTTACGGCACTTGCAGTAGCGTGCATGATAACTACGCGCTTCTTCTCTTTCGGAAGCTTGCCGGTAATAGCAGCAACATCCTTATCCAGCGCAGCATTTACCTCTTTAGCCTTCTCCTGCGTGCCATATACATCGCCTAAAACAGTAACCGTCTTTTTCACTTCGTCAAAAGTTTTGGCATCCAGTTCCAGCACCTTAATCTTATTTGATTCCAAAAGCGGCACAAACTTTTCGTGCTGATTTTTTCCTGCCAAAACAAGATCAGGCTTTAAGGCAATTAAATTTTCCATATTGATATTGTAGACAAGGCCCACCTCCGGCACATTTTCCATTGAAGCAGGCACAGTGCCCACCTTCGATGTAGCACGTCCGACAATTTTACCGCCTACTGCTTCAATCATGCTTAAATAAGAAGGACTAAGGCTCACAACGCGCTCAGGCTTCTTTTCCAGCGTAACCTGTCTTCCTGCAGCATCTTCCAGCGACAAATAATTGCCACCGCTTTTAGCTCCTGCACCGCCACCGCAGCCACTAACTGCCAACATCACAGCACACAAAAGACCACAAGCCAATTTTTGCAACTTCATAATACTCACCTCATACATAAAAAGCGAGCTTTTAGCGCGAACAGGCACCAAAAACTCTAATGGCAAAAATTCTTATTAACACTAGCTTCATAATAGCACAAATCACAGGGGTAGTCAATTAAAGTTGCAGGAAGAAAAGCAAATTGTTATAATGTAGATTGAAATCTGAAAGGAGTATAATACCATGGAAATAAACGCACTGATTGCCCGCATCAACGAGCTGGCCAAAAAGAAAAAAACTTCCGGCTTAACAGCGGAAGAATTAGCAGAGCAAAAAGAGCTGTACAAAGAATATCTTGGCGGTATCCGCAAACAGCTAAAAGCGCAGCTAGATAACATTGAAGTTGTTGACGAGCTGCCTAAAAATAAAAAACTCAGCTGATGCCTGATACTACACAAACTGCTGCTGTAAAAGCAGCGCAGCAGCTTAAAGCGCAAACAGTCGTAAACTTCTTACAGCCTGCACAGGCACTGCTCACGCCGGCAATGCTTGCCTACGAAGATGATTTTCTGCTTGTCATTGATAAACCTGCGGGAATGCTCGTGCATCCTACCGTCAGTGAGCGTGGTGCAACGCTTTATGATTACGTCAAAAATTATTATGCTGCCAAACGCATCAACGCAGATATCCACCCCGTATCACGCTTAGACCGCAACACTTCAGGCCTTGTTATTTTTGCTAAAGAGCCTGTCGTACAGTTCTGGCTGAGCCAACAGGAAATTACCAAGGAATATTTAGCAATCGCCACAGGCCACATCAAAGAAGCGCAAGGCATTATTGATGCGCCCATTGCCCGCAAGGAAGGCAGCATCATCGAACGTTGCGTAGATTTTGCGCGCGGTAAGCAGGCAAAAACAGCCTACGAGGTTTTAGGTTATTACGGTAGCAATACGCTGCTAAAAGTACGCCTCTTTACAGGACGCACACACCAGATACGTGTCCACCTTGCTTACATCGGCCATCCGCTCGTGAACGATAACCTTTACGGCGTGCGCGGGCCGCAGGCACGGCACGCACTGCATGCCTATCGCTTAGCCTTTAAGCACCCCGTTAGTGATGATTTTTTAGAAATCACCCGCGCCCTGCCACAAGATTTAGCAAAAATGCTGTACTAATTTTTTAAACCCATCTATGTACTTTTATATGATGTATATAGATGGGCTTTTTAGTTAAAAACATACCCACTATCAAAATAATTGGGGAGCTAATCTTACGCTAAAATCTCCGCGCTCACCTGCCACAAGTTTGGCAGAACTTCCTGCGTTACGCACGCCGGATAAATAATCGCACCAGCTCCCAACGTAAAACCGCGCCTTGCAGCGTAATCCGTTAGCACGTCAAAAGCAAACCTCACTCTCTCTGCATCCATTTTGTCAGTAGCAAGCAGCATGGGTTGCAGCACGTTGCCTTGGCGCAAAATAACATCTATGTTTTTCTTGTTATTATCGCGGTAAAAACGTATGGACGGCGTTAAGCATACATTTATATAGCTCTCGCGGATTTTATTCAGCATATAGTTCTGCTCTAAGTTAGCAAGATATTCGCTCTTAGCTAAACTCTCTGCGCCTTCCACACCCAAAAGGTAGCAGGCAAGACCAGTATCACGAAAATATAGCTTCTTCGTGCTCACCAAACGTTTCAAGCCAATATTCTGCACAGGCTCTAATAAATAAACTATCCCCGTCCCCAGTAAAAAATTCAGCCACGTCTTCGCCGTTGGCGGCGTAATGCTAGCTGCCTGCGCCAGTTTTACGTAATTGACGATGTTCCCCACCTGCGCCGCTGCTGCCTGCATAAAGCAGTAAAACTTCTCGCTACTGCTCACGGTGGTTAAAAACATAATGTCCGCCTGCACCACCTTTTGCAGATATTCGCCGTAATCGCCGCCGTAAGCACTACGCGCCCCCTGCCAGATAGCAGTTAAAACATCCACAGGCTGACGTTTAGCTAAAACTTGCAGATAATTTGCTTCCAATGTAAAAGGTGTAAAAAGTTCTTCTCTTAAACTTCCATCAGCAACTACTTCATCAACAGCTTGACCCTGCTGAGAATTTGTAGCTAAACTAAGGTTATCAAGGCAGCCTTCGCTCAAGGGCAGCTCAACCAAGCGCACGTTAGGCAAATTCGTCGATAATTTTGCTAACGCAAAGCTCTGCGTACAGCTCGCAATAACGCTAGAAGCTGGCAGCTCGCTCTGCGCGAGAAGTGGCAATAGCTGCGGCGCATATTGCAAATTTTCCAGATAAACTGCGCCGCTATGCGCACTCTCCTTTAACTGCGCTGCAAATCCTTGCGCATCACGCTTCGCCAGCGAGCAAATTATAGGCAGCGATAAATCAATGCGCGTGTACCCACGCGTGAGCTGCGCCAAAAGCTTTTTATCTGTTTCACTGCGCATATCGCGTAAGATGACGAAGTTATTTTGTTGTAGATTGTGGATTTGCGTGATAAATTTTGTGTTCATGATGTATAAACCATTTTCAACACTTTCCCCTTCTCTTCCTCATTCAGAGCAAACGTATAAATGACTACCACATATAACAATGTATATAAAGCTATATACGCTGCAAAAACCAACTTGCTTTGCGGCTGCCACAGCGCATTGCCTAAGGAAGCAACTGTCGTCAGCAAAATAATCGGCAGACTAATCTTGGCAATCTCTCTCCAAAACCTTGCAATATCCAGCTTTGTAACCTTCATATAATACCAGTTCATAACGAGGCCATTGCCGATAAACATCGCCATACCCGTGGCAAAAGCGCAGCCAACACCGCCATATTTAATCGCCAGCGGTATGGCTAGACACAAATTAAAAATACCCATAACAAAATACACTTTCGCGCGAAAATCATATTTATTCTGCGCCTGCAAGATAGCAAGGCCAATATTTTGGATCAAATCAATGGTAAAGGGAAGAATAATAAGCAGCGTGATATAATACGCCTCATCAAAGCTCTCCCCTGCCCATAGATGAATGAACTGCCTGCCAAAGATGATGAACCCGCTGGCAACCAACGCCAGCAAAAAGTACTGCAAACGGCCTATCCTAATAAACAAAGCCGTGAGCTTGCTAACAGGTTCATTTTTAGCAACCAGCTCCGTAACGTGTGGCAGATACACGCCGGAAATAGCCGTAGAAAGTGCCATGTAGTTCATATAAATGAGCGAAGCCACAGAATACACTGCCACCGCCGTCGTGCCACTCACCACGCCTAAAATTACCTGATTCGTTTTAAAGAAAACCTGATCGATTAAAGTCACAGCAAAGACGCTCAAGGCCAGCTTTTTAAACCCGCTGAACATTTCCTTATCCCAAAAGTGATAGCTGATTTTTATTTGCAGCTTGGCAAAGCAATAATAAATACGTGCTGCTATAAGCGCAACGTTAAGAACCGTCTGCACGCCTGCTACGGCTAAGGCACTTGGCAGGCTTTGCAGCACAAGAACTACTAGCAAAGGCTGCAAAACGAGCTGCACTGTTTCCAAGCCTTTGAGAAACAGGAAGCGTTCATGTGCATTAATAACCGCGCGGAAAATCATGGTGGAAATAGTCACAACCATATTAAACAGCAGCAGGATGAACAGCTTTTGCGCGGAAGCAATTTCTGCTGCCGTCATGCTTTTAGCAAACATTTCCGGAATAAAGGCATAAAAACCGCAGCCAATAATAAGCAGAACCAATGTTATCACTGCGTAAGCACGCATGGCAATAGCCAGGATATTTTCCATGTTTACCTTATCCTGCAAGGTTTTATACTTGGTATAAAAACGCACCACAGCTGCCGTCAGGCCAAAATCCATAACGGAAAAATAAGCAATGAACGAGCCGATAAGCTGATACAAACCATATTCACTCTTGCCAATAAAGTGCAAAAGGATAGGCACATAGGCAAAGCCTATCACCGCATGGAGCACAATATTCAGATAGCTGATTAAAATTCCTAATTTACGCTGATTCATAGGAGTCCTTTTCTTGCTGTTTTCCAAAAACTACTGCATATGCAATACCTAACAAAATCCAAACAGCATACAATAAATTAACACTGCCATTACAACCTGCCACCAATGACGATATTAAAGCAAATGCCATAAACATTGCTGTTAAATTTTTCTTTTTACACCACTGTCTAAGCAATCTAAAAATCACATAAGCAAAGGGAAAGAAAAACACTACAAAACCTGCAATACCAGTAGTAGAAAATCGTGTTACAAATTCATTCATCGCATCAGGGATTGAATAACCTGAGGCCATTGGTCCACGCTCTTTCTGATATCTTATCCAAGAAGCTACTTCACCATTTCTAGATTCTTCTTCAGTAAAATTATCACTAACATAAGCACTAGCTAAACCACGACCAACGCCAAAAAACGGATGTTGTAAGCCTGTCCTAAAATGAGCTTTTAACAAAGCATAGCGAGCACCATTGCTACGCTTATTTTCCGAAGCTAAACTTGTAAAATTATTTTCAATAGCTTCAACTGCTATATTCTCATTAGTTTTAGTATTAGTGTTTTTTATTGATGAAAAGCCTACAAATCCACCAAAACCAATAGCTATACAAAGGCACACAACAACATACTTTTTAATTAAATACCATTGCTTACCTAACAAAATAAGCATCAACAACAACGCAGCCATGCCAAACAACATAGCATATGCAGTCCTTGCCTTTGTCATAAAAACCAGGAAAGACATAATTATTGTAATTAATAAAGTTGTTGTCCCCCCCATTTTCTCGTTACTATTAAAATATTTATACCAAATTACAGGTAGAGCAAAAGCAATAAAATTACCAACATGAGAAGGTTCCGGGAATACCAAACGAAGCTGTCCCTTCCATAACAAAGGCGGCCACCAACCGTGATTCGTAACAATTGTATGGATATAAGGATTTATAGCTGATAAAATTTTCTCTGCTGTAACGTTTCCGCCAAGATAAGCTACTTCAATAGACGCATATAAAAATAAAACTGCAAAGGAAAGCATTACGCCTTTTATCAAAATATTTACAGCTTGCTGCCACTCATTTTTGTACCAACAATATACCACATACGCCCCACCAAAGCACCAAAAAGCTTCAAACAGAACACCCTTTAACTGACGCGCAATAGTCCACACCTGCATCAAAAGCTTGCCATCCACATTAAAACCGTGGGCATGGCAAAACGCTAAAACTTTTGGCAGCTTTTCAATCTGATCCGTCGGTCCGTTCAACAC
>CAVKDE010000054.1:0-1888 GCA_963654835.1 Duodenibacillus sp.
AAGAAAGAAGCTCACTCTTATACTGACAAATTTTAAGGCAAAAGTAAGACACCTCTGCAAAATTTTCTTAGAAAAAATTTTTAAAAATATTTTGCGCAGGTGTCTTACTTCCTGGGTAAAAAAACGCAGTATAAGAGTGAGAGGTGAAAACAAACGCAAAAACGCCCGCGTTCTACCGAACGCGAGCGTTAAATTTTAATTCCGAACCGCTTGCGCAGTCCTAGATTTTTTGTGCTACCGCACTAATTATTTCGGATAGTTGCTGTTGGAGTTTTCTTTCAGCAGTACGTCATGTGCGCCGCCTTCAACCAGGCTGGTTGCAGAAACTAAGGTCAGCTTAGCTTTCTCCTGCAGCTCGCGGATATTCAGCGCGCCGCAGTTGCACATGGTGGAACGAACTTTAGCCAGCGTCAGGTTAACGTTGTCCTTCAAGCTGCCTGCATACGGAACGTAGGAGTCAACGCCTTCTTCAAAGGAAAGCTTAGCTGCGCCGCCCATATCATAACGCTGCCAGTTGCGCGCACGGCTGGAACCTTCACCCCAATACTCTTTCATGTAAGTACCGTTGATGTTAACCTTATTGGTCGGGCTTTCATCAAAACGGGCAAAATAACGGCCGAGCATCATGAAATCTGCGCCCATAGCCAAAGCCAAAGTCATGTGGTAATCGTAAACAATACCGCCATCGGAGCATACAGGAATATATACGCCGGTTTCTTTATAATATTCGTCACGCGCTTTGCAAACATCAATCAGCGCAGTTGCCTGGCCACGGCCAATGCCTTTTTGCTCACGGGTAATGCAGATAGAACCGCCGCCGATACCAACTTTGATAAAGTCTGCGCCAGCGTCAGCCAGGAAACGGAAGCCTTCAGCATCAACTACGTTGCCTGCGCCGACTTTTACGCTGTCGCCGTAATGCTCACGAATCCAGTCAAGCGTAAGTTTTTGCCATGCACTGTAACCTTCGGAAGAATCAATGCACAAAACGTCAACGCCAGCATCAACCAAAGCAGGAACACGTTCAGCGTAATCGCGGGTGTTAATACCGGCACCAACGATGTGGCGTTTTTTGCTATCGAGCAGCTCCAGCGGATATTCCTTATGTGTTGCATAGTCTTTACGGAATACCATGTAGAGCAGACGGCCTTCATCGTCAACGATAGGCAGAGTGTTGAGTTTTTCCTGCCAGATAATGTCATTAGCCTGTTGCAGAGTAGTGTCCTTGCCAGCTACAACCATTTTATCGATTGGGGTCATAAAATCGCGTACTTTGGTAGAAGCATCCATGCGGCTCGGGCGATAATCACGGCTGGTAACAATGCCTTCCAGCTTGCCGTTGACAGTGCCGTCGCTGGTAACAGCCACAGTGGAGTGACCGGTGCGCTCTTTCAGAGCCAGGATATCAGCTAAAGTGCTGTCCGGACGGATGTTGGAATCACTGCTGACAAAGCCTGCGCGATAACCTTTAACGCGAGCAACCATAGCAGCTTCATCTTCTACGGATTGAGAACCATAGATGAAAGAAATACCGCCTTCTTTAGACAGGGCAACAGCCAGCTTTTCGCCGGAAACAGCCTGCATGATTGCGGAAACCATCGGAATGTTCATGGTGATGGCAGGTTCTTCGCCTTTTTTGTATTTAACCAGCGGAGTACGCAGGTCTACATTCGCAGGAATGCATTTTTCAGAAGAATAACCGGGAACTAACAGGTACTCACTAAAAGTATGAGCGGGTTCATCATAATAAAAAGCCATTTCTTTCATCATCCTTTTCTATATATTTTAATTACTTATTTTAACGCTTTAACGCGCGCCACGCAATATCTTTTCGGAAGAAATTTTTATCAAAATGAATTTTTTCTACCGCAGCATAAGCACGGTCACG
>CAVKDE010000054.1:1898-8500 GCA_963654835.1 Duodenibacillus sp.
TGTTATCGACAGCAGTTACGCCAAGCACACGGCCACCGTTGGTGAGAATCTTCTCGCCTTCGGCTTTCGTGCCAGCGTGGAACACAACCACATCTTTATCCTCAGCAGCAGCTGCAAGGCCAGTAATTTCTTTGCCTTTTTCGTAGCTTTCAGGATAACCGCCGGAAGCCATAACTACGCACACCGCAGCTTTGTCATACCAGCCAAAATCAACCTTATCCAGCGTGCCTGTTGCGCACGCCAGCATAATTTCTGCCAAATCGCCATCAAGCAAAGGCAGTACAACCTGCGTTTCCGGGTCGCCAAAACGGCAGTTGAATTCTACAACCTTCACACTGTCGCCTTTAATCATGAGGCCTGCGTAAAGACAGCCTTGATAAGGCATTCCTTCTTCCGCCATTGCGGCGATAACAGGTTTTAAGATGCGCTCTGTCGCTTTCAAGCGCAGCACATCGGTCATCACCGGAGCGGGAGCATAAGTCCCCATACCGCCAGTGTTAGGGCCTTCATCGCCGTCAAAAACGCGCTTGTGATCCTGCGAAGCAATCATCGGTACAATGGTTTTGCCATCTGTGAAAGCAAGCAGCGAAGCTTCTTCGCCTTCCATATATTCTTCCAGGACAAGGCGTGCACCGGCATTACCAAATTTATGATCCGCCATCATTTCATCAATAGCGTCCAGTGCTTCCTTTTTCGTCATCGCTACAACAACGCCTTTGCCTGCGGCAAGGCCGTCCGCCTTAACAACAATCGGCGCACCTTTTTCTTCTACATAAGCTTTGGCAGTTTCAATGTCCTCGCAGATTTTAAAGAAAGCGGTCGGAATATCATATTTCGCCATGATTTCTTTAGAAAAAGCTTTAGAGCCCTCCAACTGTGCAGCAGCCTTAGAAGGACCAAAGACAGGCAGGCCACGACGCTTGCACACATCAGCAAGGCCTGCAACCAGCGGAGCTTCCGGGCCAACAACAACAAGGTCAATGCTCTTTTCTTCTGCGTAATCAGCAACGCCTTCCAAATCATCTACGTTTAAAGCAATACATTCCAGCTTTGGCAAAAGTGCCATACCAAGATTTCCGGGAGCAGCATAAATTTTTTCCACCTTTGCGCTCTGCGCCAGCTTCCACGCTAAAGCGTGTTCGCGGCCGCCGCCACCAATCAATAAAATATTCATGGTTATTTCTCCAATTGTTTTTTCAGGTATTCGCTAATCATAGCGTCATATTCAGCAGTATGGGTGAAGGCTTCCAGTGCCAGCTCTTTGCGGGTGCGGGCATCAACATCGCCATCTTTCGCCAGCATTTCCATCAGGCCTTGGTAACGGCTGGGATAAGTAACGATAACAACGTCTTTAAAGTTTTTTGCGCTGGCACGCACCATAGCAGGACCGCCGATATCAATATTTTCAATAGCCTCTGCCTCGGTTACGCTAGGTTTAGCTACCGTTTCACGGAAAGGATACAGGTTAACAACAACAAGGTCAATCGGCGTAATGTCATGCTCTTTGAGAGCCTGCATGTGTTCAGGATTGCTGCGTACCGCAAGAATCGCACCATGAATTTTCGGGTTCAGCGTTTTTACACGACCATCCATAATTTCCGGGAACCCGGTTACATCGCTAACATAGGTAACAGGAATACCAGCATCTTTAATAGCCTTCATCGTGCCACCGGTAGAAATAATTTCTACGCCGTTATCACTCAAAAATTTCGCCAGCTCCACAATGCCGGTTTTATCGCTTACGCTGAGTAATGCTCTTTTAATCTTCATGCTTTCACTTTCACCTTTCTGCCAACTATCTCCAATTTACCTTCAGACCATAATTTCAAAGCCTCAGGCATTGCAATATGTTCTTGCACTAAAATTCTGTCTGCCAGAGTATCTTCCGTATCATCATCTAACACAGGCACAACCTTTTGCAGGATAATCGGTCCGCTATCAGTGCCTGCATCAACAAAATGCACTGTGCAGCCGCTAAATTTTACGCCGTAATCTACTGCCTGCTTCTGCCCATGCAAGCCGGGAAAGCTCGGCAGCAGTGCGGGGTGGATATTAATAATTTTATGCTGCCATTTATTAACAAAATCACTGCTTAAAATGCGCATAAAACCTGCAAGTACCACAAGTTCGCAGCCTTCGGCCACCAGCGCAGCATCAATTTGGGCTTCAAACTCTTCCTTAGCTGCGCACGCTTTACGCTCCACACAGACTGTTTTAAGGCCTGCTTTTTGCGCACGCTCTAAAGCAAAAGCATCAGGCTTATCGCTGATGACAACAGCAATTTCCAGCGGCAAAAAGCCATCGGCAATGCGGTCCATAATGGCTTGCAGGTTGCTGCCTCTACCGCTCACTAAAACGCCAATCTTATGCACCAAAAACGCCGCCCTTCATAATCGTTTCTTTATGGCCGGGAACAATCTTGCCTAATTCGTAGAAGGTTTCGCCTGCTTCCTTCAGGTGAGCGCGAACAGCATCAGCCTCGGACGCATCAACAACAAGCACCATGCCTACGCCCATGTTGAAGGTGCGGTACATTTCTTTCCAAGGCACGTTGCCCCATTCCTGCAATTTTTTGAACACTACAGGAACTTCCCAAGCATCGGCATTGACCTCTGCATCGCAATCAGCAGGCAGGATACGCGGAATATTATCATAGAAGCCGCCGCCAGTGATATGCACCATGCCGTGCAAATCAAATTTTTCAATTAAAGGCAGGCAGGTTTTAGGATACAGGCGGGTAGGCGTTAAAAGTTTTTCGCCTAAGGTGCAGCCAAATTCAGGAATTTGCGTATCCATGGTAAAATTCATTGCTTCAAAGCAGATTTTACGCACGAGGGAGAAGCCATTAGAATGTACGCCGCTAGAAGGCAGGCCGAGGAGAATATCGCCAGACTTGACTTTATCGCCAGTAATCATCTTGCTCTTATCAACAACGCCTACGCAAAAACCTGCGATATCATATTCGCCTTTAGCGTAGAAACCAGCCATCTCTGCCGTTTCGCCGCCAATTAAAGCGCAGCCGCTTTCTTTGCACGCACCGGCAACGCCTTTGACGATATTGGCAACTTTTTCGGAATCGACCTTGTCTACCGCGATGTAATCAAGGAAGAACAAAGGCTCTGCTCCCTGTACGAGGATGTCATTAACGCACATTGCCACAGCATCCTGGCCGATAGTATCGTGTTTATCTGCCATAAAAGCAAGTTTTAACTTTGTGCCTACGCCATCAGTACCGCTAACCAAAACAGGCTCTTTATACTTGCCGCTGTTTAAAGCAAACAGGCCGCCAAAACCACCAAGATCGCCAATAACCTCCGGACGATAGGTAGCACGCACGCTATCTTTCATCAATTCTACAGCCTTGTTACCAGCATCAATATCAACGCCGGCATCCGCATAGGTAAGTTGTTTCTTTTCTTCACTCATGAGACTTCCTCCTCTTATTCTATAATGCTTTCAGGTTCATTTTGAATAACGGCATCAGCCTTATCAGGATATTCTGCACTAAAGCAAGCGCAGCACAGGCCGTCAGGATCAATCTTGTTGATAGCACGCTTCATGCCATCCATGGAAATATAATGCAGGCTGTCTGCACCAATGTAACGGCAGATTTCTTCTGTCGTGCAACGGGCTGCAATCAGCTCCTTGCGTTCGGAAGTATCAATGCCATAATAGCAGCTATCAGTTACCGGTGGGGAAGAAATGCACACATGCACCTCACGCGCGCCAGCTTCCTTCAATAATTTAACAATCTTACCGCTCGTAGTACCGCGAACAATAGAATCATCCACCATCACTACGGATTTACCTGCTACAACGCTGCGCACAGGGTTTAATTTGAGGCGCACAGCGTTCGCACGCTGCTTTTGCGTCGGCTGGATAAAGGTTCTGCCCACGTAACGGTTTTTCGTCAGGCCTTCCATAAAGGGAACGCCTGCCTCCATCGCATAGCCAACTGCCGCCGCAGTGCCGCTGTCAGGAACGGAAATAACAATATCAGGATGAATCTCCGTATTTTCCTTTGCCAGCTCGCGACCCATCTGGATGCGCGCATCATAAACAGATTGGTTATCAATCACGCTGTCATTACGCGCAAAATATACATATTCAAAAATGCAGTGCGCTGTTTTTGCCGGCAGCTTATCTGCCCACATAATGCTGCGCGGTTCTGCATTATCACTATCAATAACAATCATCTCGCCCGGTTTGATGTCACGCACCAGCTCTGCGCCAACTAAGTCAAAAGCGCAGGATTCAGAAGAAACGCACCAGCCGTTTTCCATTTTGCCCAAAACAAGCGGACGGAAACCATACGGATCACGCACAGCTATGATTTTATTATCTGTCATAATCAAAAGGCCATAAGCGCCTTTAATCTGCTTTACTGCTTCGGCAACACGTTCTTCGATAGTTTTGCGTGCGCTGTAAGCAATCAGGTTCAGCACAACCTCACTGTCAATCGTCGTGTTGAAAATAGCACCCTCTTTGGCCAGGTTAGCACGCAGCTGCCCGGCATTCGTCAGGTTGCCGTTATGGCTAAGTGCCAGGTTGCCGCCGTCAAAATAAACTTTAAGCGGCTGAATATTGTAAGGCATGCTTGCACCTGTGGTAGAATAGCGCACGTGGCCGATTGCCGCAAAGCCTTGCAGTTCGCCCACGCCATCTTTATACACATCGGCAACAAGGCCCATGCCTTTTTTTATCGTCATCTTCTGCCCATCAGTAACAACAATACCCGTGCTCTCCTGTCCACGATGCTGCAAAGCATAAAGGCCCCAATAGGTGTTCAGTGCCACATCCTCAGTATGGCTGAAAATGCCGAACACGCCACATTCTTCATGCAGCTTGTCATCACTAAAGTTCTGCTCTTCGAAAAATTGCTCCACAATATTTCTCCTTCAATTTATTATAGGTGTAAATCTTTAAATTCCTGTGCAGGCACGCCACGCATAGCTGCCAATTTTTCGCCTTTAGCGCGAACCTCTTCACGCATCTGCTGACGATGCTCTGCGAGTTTTTCTACTAATTCAGGATATTTTACGGATAAAATCTGCACTGCAAACAAGGCTGCATTCTTCGCGCCGTTAATTGCCATCGTAGCTACAGGCACACCGGAAGGCATCTGTACAAAGCTCAGCAGGGCATCCATACCGCCCAGCGGAGTAGCATTGATAGGAATACCAATAACAGGTACAGTCGTATAAGCTGCAATTACGCCGCCCAGATGCGCTGCTGCACCAGCTGCCGCAATAATAACCTCCAAGCCACGCTCACGTGCACCCAAAGCAAAATTTTGCACTACGTCAGGAGTGCGATGTGCGGAAGCAACAACAACCTCTACTTCAACACCAAAATCCTTCAAGGTTTTTTCGGCTGATTCCAAAACAGGCCAATCAGAATTGCTGCCCATAATAATTGCAACTTTCATCGAAAATCTACCTCCCATAACTACGCTTACAACAATAAAACCCGAGCAAAAATTTCCTTATAAAAAATTTGTAACAAAATCTTTTCCCGGTCAAGCACCTTCGTTGATGTACTCTAATTATACCAATCACAAGCGGGCGCGTCAAATAAAAATGTGAACTTTTTAACAGTTTTTTAGAAAATCGTTCGGAAATTTCTTGATCGCTGTGCTTACTTACGAAGCGAGCAGCAAAATTTATTTTCTGTATAGCTCTAAAAATTTTTCTGTGCGCACACCAACATTTTGCTGCAAATTACGGTAGAAGAACTGATAATCATAAAGATGAAAAATTCCCGGTGCAAAAATATCCAGCACATAAGGATAATCCTCGTCAGTAATATTCGTATCAACTTTCAAAGTACCGCGTGCAGCATCAAGATACGCACCCGTCAATTGCGGAATTTCTTTTTGCACCTTGCCGCTATAATCCGTAAAGCACGCGCCCAAATTCAAGCTTTTGTCAGCACAAGCTGCATAACTAACTTTTCTTCCCATCATCTATTACCTCCACATTTTTTAACTAAAGTTATTTTCGGCAGTAAAACCGTTTTCTCCTGCCCCAGCACAACAAAAAACACCCCCTGCTACCGAAAGTAAATCAGCAGCAGAGGGTGCAAAGTTGTACGTTTTTACTTTTTGTGTTAAAATACTTTTATGGTGCTTCCATTTACGGTAGGCGGTTCGCCCTCTGACCTCAAGTTTCAGCTTCTGCTGAAAATCTTACGCAAAGAGGGAGGTGTTTTCGATGAACATACTCGAAGTCATTGCTTTGCTTTCTTTATGTATTGCTTGTATTAAGCTTGGTATGGATATCAAAAATGACCGAAAAAAATAATCGCCCCGTCCTGACAAAACGAGCGATTATTTTTTAAGCAAATTTTCTAAGGGCAACCGTCTATCGGCGGCACCTTTTTTCTATATATATGATAACACATCGTCAGCGTTTTTTCAAGCAACTACAGCTTTTTTCACAAACTCCGCACGGCTTGCGCCGTGCGTTTTTCTTTGCATCGCCCCAAGCGTTCCTACTTCTCCACCAACGCCTGATACATCTTCATCAGCTCCGCCACGCACGCCGCTTCGCTGTTAAGCCTGCCCCAGAAGCCATACGCTTCCATAACCGCCTTGTCGTTCG
>CAVKDE010000055.1:0-6487 GCA_963654835.1 Duodenibacillus sp.
GGATATAGATGGCACGCTGATTTTAACAGGCGGTGCAGGCAAGGATGCCATGATTAAGGTTATCAAGGATTATTACTTTCTTGATGCCTTTGATTTTACGCGCTCGCTGGCAGGACGCACGGATTCCGATATCATCAAAAGCGTGGTAACGCGCCTGCGCGGCCGCTGCAATGTTGCTGAAACCGCCGGCCTTTTAATCCGCTACCACATGGAGCTGCCCAAACAGCTGCCCCTGCATCAAGGCAGAGTGCTGAAAAATGTAGAAAAAACACTCGCCTATTTTGCGCAAAAAAATACGCAATACATGAACTGCCTGCTCACAGGCAACACTTCTACAGGTGCGCATTTAAAGCTCAAGCATTATGCTTTGGACGGATATTTTAATTATGACCACAGCGTGTTCGGCGAAATCAGCGAGAACCGTGAAATGCTCGCGCAGGTAGCACGCCACCGCCAATATATGCAGGACGAAAACAGCAGCGTGCGCGATTTAATTTTCATCGGTGATACGCCGAACGATGTTAAATGTGCGAACGCCATCGGTGCTCCCTGCCTTGTAGTTCTGGATGGTTCCAGCTACAAGCCGGAAGATTTTGCCGAAGTAAAACCGTGGAAGATTATCGATGCCCTGCCTGACGACCCCGCAGAACTGGAAAAACTTCTAGACACCATTGCGTAAAACGCAGAGGAGATTATAATGCTTAAAAAATTTTTACTCACAAGCCTGCTTTGCAGTGCTGCCCTGCTGCCAAACGCCGTGCAGGCTTATAGCAATAGTGATTTAGCTGCCGTGCTTAGCGGTGCCAGCTGCCCCGGAGGCGATTTATCCGGCGCAGATTTATCAGGGATGGATTTATCCGGCCGTGATTTTACAAGCGCCGATTTTACGGAAGCACGCCTTGATAAAACCAAACTGGATAAGGCCAAACTGCAAGATGCCTGCTTTACTAATGCCCTCATGGCGCGTGCCAGCTTGCGCGGCGCAGATTTAAGCCATGCTAATTTTAGTTACGCTGTAGCCAACAAGGCAGATTTTACCAACGCCAATATGCAAGCTGCCTACCTCTACCGCACGCAGCTGCAAAATGCGCAGCTGCTCAATGCTAATTTGCAAGAGGCCAAAGCGCAGGAGGCAGCCTTCGACGGAGCGCAAGCTGATTATGCTGATTTCAGCTTTGCCAACCTCCCCTATAGCTGGCTGCGCCAGGCGAGCGCAAAAAACGCAGTTTTTCATGGTGCTAACCTTTACAGCGCGCACATGACCAAGGCTGATTTAAGCGAAGCGGATCTTACCAGTGCCAAGCTTGGCTACGCCGATTTAAGCCACGCTAAGCTCAATAACGCGCTTTTAGATAAAGCCTTTTTAGAGCACGCAGATCTGCGTGGTGCGGATTTAAACTATACGCAGTTCGGCACAGCATTTTTAGATAACGCCAAACTGGATAAATAATTTGTAACGTAAAAATACGCAATAGATTTTTCGTCCATTGCGTATTTTTTATGTTTTTTATAAAATTTCAGTGCGTAAATTTGATTTGCGATGGTTCGTAATCTACCGTAGTTTTCACAAAGGCAATTTCATTGCAGTAAGGATATTGCGGACAGTAGACGCACTCCTTCCACACCTTCTGCGGCAGTTTATCCTTCGCCGTTTCAATATAATCGCACTTGGCAAAAAAGCCCGGCTGATAAGTCAGCGCGAAGAACATCGTTACACCACGCTCCACGCCTTCCTTTTCCAAGTGTTCGATAATCTGGCGGCCAATGCCAGTTTTTTTCAAGGATGGTTCCACTGCGATAGAACGAATCTCCGCCAAGCGGTCCCACACAAAATGCAGCGCACCGCAGCCTAAAAGGCGGTTGTTTTCTACCGCCAGCACATAATCGCGCAGGTTCTCATAAATGGCGTTGCGCGAACGCGGCAGCATCAGGCCTTCGTGCGCATAATCATTCAACAGCTTGTGTATATGTTCAACGTCATTAAAAGTTGCAGGTCTAAAGATAATCATATTCAAAACTCCCTCATTTGCAGCGTATCTCTAGTATTATTACTAAGAATATGCTATATATCTTATCACTATTTATGCAAAAAGACAAGTATAAAAATGCAAGGGAAGGGCAATTTCTGCGAATTTTTATGGACGGAAAAGGAGAAGAACGCAAAGGAAAAGCTTTATACAGTTAGTTAGTGATATGACAAAAGCGAGCCGGGTTGCCCAGCTCGCTCTTTTGCGCTACGCACGTAATTGCCGTACTAAACACACATACTTTGCGTTTTTGTGCACACGCGCAAGTTTATATTTTTACGCGCGCACTTTACTTATAAAATTAGAAGGTGTATTCCGCACCAACGATGAAGCGACGTCCTTGCGCAGGATAAGTGTAACTACCCATTAAGTTCGTACCAGCATATTCTGCATAAGCTTTATTCAATAAATTATAGCCTTTAGCATAGAAGGATAAATCTTTCGTAGCTTTATAAGATACAGAAGCGTCCAAGGTAACATAACTGCTATCAACAAAGTTTTGTGTATAATTGTTAATTGAAGTATCTGCACCACTACCTGCACGCATGAATAAATCTGCATTCCACAGATTATTATGATAACGTACGCCTAAGCGATAAATATTAGGAACATATTTAGCATCACGTACATAACCTAAACCATCATTATTATCATTTCTTACACGTACATAGCTATAAGAAGCCTCTAAATCCCAGTTATCATCAAGTTCATGATTTACACTTAATTCTAAACCATTTTTCTTCTGCTTATAAATGTTTTTAGATTTCCAATTATCATTACGATCATACGTAATGGCGTCATCTAAATCACTTTGGAAATAACTAATATTTACATCCGTCTTATCATTTATCTTAGTTCCATAACCTAACGTCCAAGTATCTCCTTTTTCTGGTTTTAAATCAATGTTGCCCATTCCTGGGTAAAATAAATCATCCGTAGTAGGTGCTTTAAATACCTGACCCCAATTAAAATAAGCATGGCTGTTTTCATCAAATTTCTTATTCAAGCCAGCACTCCAAGTAGTTTTTCCACCAGCTTTACTATGATTATCATAACGCACACCAGCATCTAAAGTCCATGAAGGCATAAATTCCCATTGATCACTAACAAAAACCGCTTTGTTGTTAATTGATTCATCATAAGAAGAATAAAGACCATCATTAGACGTATTAGCATTACGATAAGATGCACCAATAACAACTTTATTATTCTCAGAAGTTGTTATTGCTTGTTGAATATCAAAACCTTTATCAGTTTCTTTCATATTACTTTGATTATAATAATCAAAAGTACTATGATAAATTTGAACATAACCTTGATCTTGGCCATTTAACAACCAATCATATTTAATGCTAAAATTATTTGTCTTCTTATCAATTAAATTAGAATGATTATAACCAGACGCTATAGGACTAGACATACTGAATCCATGAAGTTTACTAAAATCATAACCTATTTCTAAATTAGTTGTTTCTGACAATTCTTGTGCAACTTTCAAAGATACTTTTTCATTTTCATAGCTAGTATTTTCTTCCCAACGCTTAGTATTACTATCTGCCGCATCTTTATATTTATAGTAACCCTGTTTATTTTTTGAAGCAGAAATCAAGACACCTGTTTTACCTTCTTTAATAGAATACATAGCTTTAGCATCACGAGTTTGATTAGAACCAAAACCCATGGAAACTTTACCATAACTGTGATCCATTTTCTTAGTGATAATATTTACAACACCGCCAACAGCTTCAGAACCATATAAAGCACCACCATGACCTTTAACTACTTCTATACGATCAATGATGCTAACATCTGGTAACTGATTCAAATCATAGCTTGATCTTCCTGTAACAGTACCCATATCAAAATTTACACGTTTACCATCTACTAAAACTAAAACACGAGTATCACCATTTAAAACTATAGCTTTTTCAGAAGAGCCAACGCCAGTATCCATCACTTGCGCACCAGGAACATCTTTCAATGCTTCGGCAACGTTTTGGTAATGTCTTTCTTCAATTTTTTCTGCACTTACAACAGTGGTGTTTACAGGAACGTCAACAGCTTTAGCTTCTGTTCTGGTAGCAGTTACCACCATCGTATCCAAAGAGAACTCTTGCAGCTCTTCCTCTGCAAACGCTGTGCCCCCCCACACGACAGTTGTCGTTGCTAATACGGTTGCGAGCACTGCGCTACGTAAACCTTTGACCTTTTTCATACTCAATACCTACTTTCAAAAATATTTATAGTCAGCAGAACGTACAATAAAGCTTGGTTTACGCACATTCTCCGTCCTAACTTAATTATTAGTGAATAGTGGTTAGTTTCTTTTCCCTATCCGCTATGCACTCATTTATATGCGGCCTGCGCCAGTTCTTCTACAGCTTTCAGCGTGTATTGCGATGTGCTGTATAAATATTGGTCGTGCAAGCGCACTACGCGGTTATTTTGTACCGCGCTGATATTTTTATAAACAGGGTTGCTTAAAATCTTCTGGCGAAACTCTTCGAGATCGCCCTTCTTGCTATAATCCCAGCTGGGCGTAATAATCATATCCGGATTGATTTCCAGCATTTTTTCTTCCGAAAGGTTACTCTGGTAAGGAATATCCACACCTTCAAGAGCGTTCTTCACGCCAGCATAGTGGCATAAATCGCTGAAAGTTCCCTTCATGCCCAAGGGTCCGGTAAACGAAAGTGCCAGCACTTTGAGCGGTTTATCGCCTGCTGCCTTGACGGAAGCAGCACGCACAGCTTCTAAATCACCTTGCAATTTTAAAGCCATAGCCTCACCCTGTTCTTTCTCGCCCACTACTGCGCCAAGATCTTTAATTAACGCAAAAATCTCTGCCATATTGTTCGGCGAATGGCACACGTAAACTTTAAGACCAGTACTGCGCAATGCATTCACAGGCTCCATATTATAATCAGGCACAATAACAAGATCAGGCTGCACTGCCAGCACGCTCTCCATGTTGGCAGAAGCTGCACGGTTTTTCACCGCTTTCACTTTATCGCCTGCGCTGCAAATGCTGCTATCATCCGCTAAGGTGGATAAGGCTATCAAACGCTTGTTATCCACTAAATCCAGCAGGATTTCATCGGTAGAAACGTTCAGGCTCGCAATACGCTGCGGCTTTTCGCTAAAGGAAAGCTGCGTTCCTGTCGCATCAGTTACGGAATACAGCGTTTTGCCAGTATCAGCATTCTTTTGCTGCGGTCCGCAGGCAGCAATGAAAAACGAAGATAAAACAACTAACAGCAATAAAATTTTTCTCATCAATAAATCTCCCTAACGCAGCTGCGATAGCTGCAACGCCACTTTTTCCTGCATTTCCTGCATATTTTCGTAATAAAGCTCATGATTCACAAATTCAGGCTGCACGCAGTTTAAAATCTGCTGCACAGCTTGAGTAGTAAAAGGTTTATGCTGGTCTATAGCATTGATATGCTCCCAAATCTGCTTGCGCGTTAAATTTTTTGGCAGTTCATGCTTAAAGCTGCGTTGATATTCACCGGAAAGCGAACAGCTCAAATGCACGCCTTTAATCAGCTCTGCCAAAGGCCCCAGCTTCTCCACAGTGTGGCACACATAATCTGCTCCTTCTGCTTCGCTGCGCAGGTTAGTATTTGTGTTCATCAGATGGCCTGTGTCAAGCATTATGCCTACGTTCGCACGCTCGATGCGGTCAAAGAAATATTTCACATTGCGCACGTTCGTCAGGCGCAGGCCTGGCCACCACAGGTTTTCAAAAAGCACAGTAACGTGCGCGGGGATTTCATCAGCCACGCTGTTAAACACATCAGCCGCAGCACTCAAAACCTCTTTATCTTTATAATAAAAATCCCAGGTAAAAGCATCGTAATTAGTTGCTTCGCCCACGTGCCATACCAGATACTGCGGTTCTTCCGCCAGTGCTACGTTAATGTTACGGCGGATAACCGCCAGCCATTCGTCCGTGCTCATCGCCTGCTTGAAATATTCCGTGCGCTCACGCACGCCCGGAAACTGCTGGCGCATACGCTTTACATTTTTCAGCCAAAAATCCATCCAGTACGGCCAATAGTTAAGGTGCACGCCATAAGTTAAATCTTTATAAGAATAACTGCCAGGCTCCACCTGATAAATCAATTGTTCTATACCATCTACGCCCAAGCTTTGGCAAATTTGGGCTAAAGTTGTACCACGCTCTTTTAATTCATCCTCATACCAGTCAATAGCGCAATAATTAAATAAATGCTTCATGATAAAATCTCCTCGCAATTTTTAGCATACTATCTAAAATTATTTGTTTTCTCGAATGGTTTGCATTTTAATAAGCTGTCCTTTGTATTATAGCAATAAAAAAACTGCAACCCACGCTGCAGTTTCTGGCACTTGCAGCATACACAAAATAAGATGCTTCTCGCCCAGCATCTATATCCGTTCCTCGTATACCGCAAGTTTTGGATGCACACAAGTAA
>CAVKDE010000055.1:6497-8370 GCA_963654835.1 Duodenibacillus sp.
CACAAGTAACAGCGCCCTGGCTCAGTTCATTGTCCGCCAGCACCTTGCGAAGGTATCTGCTGGCAAGCTTCCTATACAGTTGCGGTACAGCGCTGGATTCTCACCAGCTTTCCTCTTACTTGTGCTTATGAAATTGTCGTAGCCTGCATGATTTTTCAGCAAGGCTAGAGATTGAAATAAGAATGATTTCTATTTATGTCGTTGTTTATTATATCATTGATTCTTTCTTTTGACAAGTGCTAAAGAAATTTTTTCTCCATTTTATTTAAAGCGAAAAAGAACTGCCAGCCTCAGCCAGCAGTTCTCTCTCATTTAAAATATTTGGCAAACGCCTGCGCCGCCGCGTCCTGCACCTCTGCGTTAAAGGCAGCGTAACGGCCAAGCAGCTCGCGTCCTTCTTCCGTCAGCACCGTGCCACCGCCACTTGCCCCGCCAGCAGTGCCGCTCACCAGCGCGAAGCCTAAATCTGCCTCCGCACGGCGCAAAATTTTCCACGCCTTGCTTGAAGACATCCCCATCGCCTTATAGGCAGCAGCAAGCGAACCTGTTTCCTCAATGCGGCGCAAAAGCTCCGCTACGCCTTTGCCAAAATCAATGCTTGCGTTATATACGCGCACTTTGATGTGATAATTTTTCGGCGCAGTATACGCCATGTTACCACCCCTTGCCAAAGCCGCACGCAGGATAAGTGCAAACCTTGCAGTTCAGGCACAAACCGCCCTCGCCCAGGCTGGCCAGCTCATCCGCTGTGATTTCATCGCAAGCCAGCACGCGTGGCAAAGCGAGATCAAAAATAGTGCGCTTAGAATACATTACGCATCCGGGCAGGCCTAGTACAGGCACCTTGCGCTCGCCATAATAGGCCAGCAAAAACATCGCACCCGGCAGCACGGGCGAACCATAAGAAACAATGCGTGCGCCAGTATTTTTAATCGCCAGCGGCGTTCTGTCGTCAGGGTCAACGCTCATGCCGCCGGTGCATAAAACAAGTTCTGCGCCCTTTTCTTCAATCGCGCTCTTAATCGCAGCAGTAACAGAATTGGGTTCGTCATCAAAAACTTCTTTGTAGATAACCTCTACGCCAAACTCCGCTAGTTTTTCTTCAATGACGGGGGTAAAAGTATCCTTAATGCGTCCATGAAAAACTTCGCTGCCTGTCGCGAGCACGGCGGCCTTTTTAATTTTGTAAGGCAGCAGCTGCAAAATCGGCTCTGCGCCGCACAGCTTTTTCACGCGCTGCATTTTCTCTTTTTCAATAACCAAAGGTATAATGCGTGTGCCGCACAGCTTATCACCCTTCTTGACAGGCGTATTGCCATGGCGCGTTGCAATCATCATCTGGCCAAAGCTGTTGACAAGCTTTAAGCGTGCGCTGTCCACTTTGAATAAACCATCATGCTCGGCAGCTAATTCAATCTTGCCCTCTTTGATATCAGATTCCTTCATGCCCTCGTTTTGGCAGATAGCACATAAAATACGCGCTGCATCGTTTTCGTGCAGCATATTTTTATCCGCTTCCCACACGTAAAGATGCTCTTTGCCGATAGAAAGCAGCACAGGAATATCTTCCGGCTGCACGATGTGACCTTTGCGGAACACCGCGTCCTTCGTCACGCCTTTAATAATCTGCGTTAAATCGTGGCAGAGGACGCTGCCCACTGCGTCCTCAGTACGAATCAGTTTCATACACAATCACCTTCTTCATTTATAAATAAAATAAGATAAAAATTAAGGTAGAAGCAGAACGATAATCAATTTTTTAATTGCGTCGCTACTAGCTAACCCCTCAATTTATTTTGCTCTCTCAAACCCGTACTCACGGAAAATAGCCATTGCTTCATCCGTTTGGAGGAAGGCCGCAAAATCTTTTGCC
>CAVKDE010000056.1:0-8344 GCA_963654835.1 Duodenibacillus sp.
CCCAGCTGAATAAAGGTAGACCCTGCTCCCAAAAGAATGCAAAGGGAAGCACCAACGCACGCTCCGGAAGAAACACCCAGCATATCAGGAGCAACAAGCGGATTTTTAAAAACGCTCTGATAAGCTGCACCGGAAAGAGAAAGCGCAGCACCGATAAGCACTGCAGCCAGCACACGCGGCAGGCGCAGCGTATAAATAACGCTTGCTGCCTGATCGCTCCAGCTCTGCTCTAGCGGGAAAATGTAGGAGTACAAAATTTTAAAGACATCCATCGGCGCAATATATAAACGTCCTAAACCTAAGCTCACTACCACCATCAGGAGCAGTAAAAAGCTGAAAAGCAGCATCACTGCCAAATAAGCAGATTTATTTTCTTCGCTACGCATCAGAAAAGCTTCCTGCTGTTTTTATTTGCTTCGTCAGCAAAAATCTGCGCCATATCTGCTTCCGTCATCGAATAATGCATGAAATCTTCATAGAACTTTTTCGCATCAGCGCGAACATCCATATCTTTGAATAATTCAGGCTGCAAAACATGCGCCAGCCATTCCATCATCAGCGGTGTTTCCACACCCGGAGCGTCCCAACGATAAATGCCCATAGGGACTTTATAAACGCGATATTCTTTGACCGCCTTTACCGTGCTCCAATCCTGACCGGCAATTTTATTATTATACAAATCATCAGGAACAAATTTATCAAAATTACTTAACAAAATAATATCAGGATTCAGCTTATAAACTTCTTCCATAGCAATAGTCTGCTCACTGCCGCTGCTTAGAGCTATCTGCTCATAAGGGTTTTGCCCGCCGCCAATACGGATAGCTTCATGGATAAAATTATCATTTCCCTGCAAGCGCAATTTAGCATTACGCAGGAAAAGAATGGTCGGCTTTTGCTCCTGTTCCCATGCTTTTTTAGCTGTAATTTTTGCTGTTGCAGCATCGTAATATTTATTAATCTGTTCAGCACGTTCTTCCTTGCCCAAAAGCTTACCAATAATTAAAAAGCTCTTTTTCAGGTTTTCCACGGTATCGTTATAAATCAGTACGGTAGGAATGCCAACCTTCTCCAGCTTTTCTGCATCTTTCTCCTGATACTGCCATAAAACCGCGGTATCAATTCCAGCCTGCGCAGCACTTTCGATATTCATAGAAAAGTTTTGCGCTACAATTTTCGTATCCAGCTCGGCAAAATGCTTATCTTTAGTTTCTAAAAATTTCCCTTTATAGGCAGACATCGCTCCCGGATGTACTGCGCTAAGGCGCTCGGAGCTGCCGTCAATGGCATAAACAACGGATGCCCAAGGCAGCGGCGTAACTGCCAGATGCTTTACATTTTGCGGCACAGCAACCTGCCTGCCTTTTAAATCTTCAACAATTTTTGTAGCCTGTTTCTCGTTACCTTTTTTCGTATCGCTGCCACAACCAGCTAAATTGCCCACTAAAAACAAGCCTGCCAAAACAGCAGCAGTCAATTTTTTCCAGCTTTGCATATTATGCTCCTTTCGCTTCACCAAATATCATACTCAAAAATTTATTTTATTAGTAATTGCAATTGCTCAGCAATATTTTTACCTAACGCACCACTACCAGCAGTGCAGGCCTTACGCCCCGAAATAACTCCCCACGGCAAAGGGATATGTTTTTTGGTAGCTGCTCCGGCAGCCTTTAGCACATCAGCTAATAAAGTATCGGCAAATACAATATCAGCATCCTCCCATAAATCCTGCAACGCGGTTAAGCTATCTACAAGAATCAGCCATTTATCCGCTCCCGGTGCGCCGCGATAAATTTTACGGCTGGCAGCACTAATGCAAGGCACAGCTAATTGAAGATGCTGAAACCCTTCATGCCACAGCGCATGAGCTACACCCATTGTCTGCACAGGATCGCCAATAAAAAGCAGTTTTCTGGTATCCGTTTCCTTTAAGCTAAAATTATGGATACACAACTGGCGCATTTCCTTGACGTTCCCTGCGCATAGCTCACGCACATTTTTCTGCCACATTTTAAAGGCGTGCTCACCTACGGGGCAGGAAACAAGCATAGGTACAGCATATTTTTCATGCAGCAGTTTACCTGCTGCCAAACCTGCTGCTGAAACTACCCAGCACAAAGCTGGTTTCCCGCCAGCTTTTTCTCCCGGTAAACGCAGCTTATAGCCTAAAGAAGAAATATATTCCTCGCAAGCAGCGTACTGCTCTTTTTCACCACATAAAAGCGGGCTATAGCCTAAAAGCAAAATTTCCTTTGCAGCCTCATCCTTAGTATAGCACGCTGTTTCTTCTTCCGTTAGCAGCTTTTGCGCACAGCTTGCGCCATAAACTGCATCGTTAAAACCATCCATATTAAAGGCTCTCGTCTTAAAATTATCTTTTTCCATTGCCCGTGCCACCCAATCACCATCAAAGCCTATGAAAGCTGCTACAGCAGAGCTGATTAAATTTAAACTATGATATTGCTTGGCTTCAACCAAATCCGCACATTGTTTTACGCAGGTATCTTCCATGCCAAACACAAAATCCTGTTTTTGTGTGTCAAGATAATATTGCTCCTGCGCTTCTATCTGCAAATCACCATCACGCAGGCAGGCACGGCATCCGCTCGGTGCGGCAAGCACCTTAGCTGCACCATCCTGCGGCAGGCAGTCTATTACGCCAGCTATATCTGTAGCTAAAGGCGGCAGCTGCACAATTCGCTTTTGCACCTTGCCTTTTTCGGCAGGCAGCGTTTGCATAAAATCTTTTACCGGCAAAAAATGCCTGATATCCATCTTCGCCAAAGGCCCGCGAAAAAAGCAGCGCACTGTAACACCTGTTGCCTGCGAAAGGCTGCGCTCTATATAATCAAAATCTATTCTTATCAATATATCCAGACAATTTAAATACAGCACTACAACCTGCACACCAGAAACTGCTGCTACCTGCTTAATACAGTGTATAATTTTTTCTTCTGCATTACCCATCGTATAATCATCAGCATTCGTCTGACAGATAAAAAGCTGGTGCAGCTTATCTTGCGCCAGCGCCCGATAATACAATTCACGCAGGCAAGGTCCGGAACCTGCAGCTACCAAAATTAAATCTTCACGCTGCCACAAAACGTCTGATGGCGCATCAGCAAAATGCAGTTCATGTACCTTGATCGGTTTCAATGCTTTCACTTCCTTCGTGCTATTTTCTACTCTTATTTTAACACATTTATCTTCTTAATAATAATTGATGTTACTAAAGCCTTGGTTCGATTATTTTGAACCAAGGCTCTTATCCTACAAAATTTATGAAATTATTGCTGAGCTTTATGCTTCTCCAATAACTGGAAAAACAATTTCAGCGGCGGACTCAGCCATTTATCTTTGCGATAAGCATATACAGCATGAATAGGTTCAAACTGCTTATCAATCAGTATTTCCGCCAACACATCTTTATCTAATTCTTCCTGAATCGTAAACTTAGGCAAGAAGCAGATACCTAAATCATTCTTCACTAAATTTTTAATTGTCTGTGTACCACGGATTTCAATCGTCGGTCCCATCGTAAAATTTTTGCTTTTAATATATTCGTCAAATCTCTTGCGCACTCTCCCCACAGCAGGCTGGCAAATGCGTGCCAAGGAGCTGAAATCCTGATTAGGCGTAATAAAATCACTATAAAGACGTTTAATTTTAGGTGAAGCAAACATAATAAATTCAAAATCACGATAAGGCACAACCTTAATGGTATTGTCATCCGCAGCCACATCGTAAAAAATACCGATATCTGCCTTATTTTCTTTTATCGCCCGATATACAGACATACTTGTCATAGAATCAAGATAAATATGCACACGCGGAGCCTGCTTACGAAACTCGCGTAAAATTTCCGGCAGATGAAAGCATAAAATAGATTCCGGCGCAGCAATGCGGATATCTCCATGGCACTCTTCCAGAACACTGCGAAAGCTTTTCATATTATTCACTGCCTGCAGCACATTTTCGACATAAGGCAAAAGCTCCTGCCCTGCCTTCGTCAGCACCATGTGCCTGCCGGCTTTTTCAAAAAGCTGCACGCCTAATTCTTTTTCCAGCTGGCTCACGTGAAAAGTAATCGTTGACTGCGTATAACACAGCTTTTCTGCTGCTTTATTAAAGCCACCTGCTTCCACTATAGTGTGGAAGGTGTTGATATAGCGTAAATCCATACTTCCTCCAAAACGATACTCATACTCATCAAAAAAATTATTGCAACAAGCTACTCATTGCGTTATTCATATTATACATTTTTTCTCCCTATATAACAACAGCAGCTACCTCGCGCCCGAGATAGCTGCTTAATTTTTCTTTATAAACTTTGCATCGCACCATTGCCATGCAAAAAGTGATTGACAATAATATCTGCTGCCTGACTGGGAGGCATATATTTTTGATTATCTTCATTAGGATCAAAAATGCTCATCGCCACACCAAAGAACACAAACTTCGTGCAGATGTCCGGTTCTGCATCCTCTTTTAATAACCCATCAGTCAACGCCTTCGCAATCACCTGATATAAAATATCATATTCCGCATAAAGCAGATGATGATAGCGCAGCACGCGCTCCTTAGTTTCTTCCGAAAGCTGCACGGAATTATAGCGAGAAAAAACTTCAAACTCCCCATCAACTTTGCGTACACTGCAGCCATCGCTGCAGCCTGCCATCTCAAAACAGATAATCTGCCAGAGCGTAGAATTTTCTACGTAAAACTCCACCATCTCCTGAAAATAATCATGCAGCTTTTCCGCAAAAGTTTTCTCGCCGCTAACTGCCCGCTGCAAACGCTCCACGAACGGCGCATTTTTATCTGCCACCAGCTTGTAAAAAAGCTGCTCCTTATTGCCGAAATATTTATATACAGTACCCTTGCCCACATCAGCAAGCGCAATAATTTCATCCAGCGTCGCCTTTTCGTAGCCATGACGCGAAAAAACTTCCTCGGCAGCCTGCAAAATACGTTTATCCTTAGGCTGCGTCAAATCAATTGCCACCGTAATACCTCCTTGCATTAATTTTTTCGTACATTATAACCTATTTTATTATACCTTGTTAAGCGCAGAAATTCTAGTGCTCTAAAAGATTTTTGTCCACTCCTTGCAACTTTTGCACGAAAATTTTAGCTGCGGACTCGTGAGTCAAAAAATATAATTGTAAAAAAGCTTACAAAGGTACTGTTTTTCAACGCTGTTTTTGTTATAATATAGAGTGAAGCTATGTATGCTATTATTTTAATCAGGGTATCTGAAGGAGGAGACCATATGAGCTTAAAAATAATTACTAAGCGTTGCAAGGGCTGTGGTATCTGCGCAGCCTTCTGCCCGAAAAAAGTTCTGGCAGTCAGCGAAGTTGGCAAGGTCGAAGCCGTTGCTGAAGAAAATTGCATTAAATGCGGACAATGCGAAATGCGTTGCCCCGACTACGCTATCTTTGTAGATAAATAAAAAGGAGTGAATTAACCCATGTCAAGAATCCTGCTGTTACAAGGTAACCAAGCGGTTGTTGAGGGTGCGATTGCTGCTGGTGTAAAATTTTACGGTGGCTATCCAATCACCCCTTCTACCGAAATTGCTGAACAATTAGCTCTGCGCCTGCCGCAAGTTGGTGGCAAGTTCATGCAGACTGAAGATGAAATCGCCGGTCTTGGCACCGTTATCGGCGCCTCCATGGCTGGTAAAAAAGCTATGACTGCAACCAGCGGCCCCGGCTTTTCTTTAAAACAGGAAATGCTCGGCCTCGCCTGCAGCGCAGAAATTCCCTGCGTTATTGTTAACGTACAACGTGTGGGTCCGGCTACCGGCCAACCGACTTCCCCGGCTCAAGGCGAAGTTATGCAATCCCGCTGGGGCACTCACGGCGACCACTGGCTGATTACTATTTCTCCGTCCAGCGTTCCCGAATGCTTCGATTTAACCCTGCGTGCTGTAGCACTGAGCGAAAAATATCGTTGCCCCGTTATCCTTTTGATGGACGAAGTTATCGGCCATATGCGAGAAAAAATTGAGCTGCCTGACAACTACGACGAAATCCCGCAGGCAGAGCGCAAGCGCCCGACCTGCGCACCCGAAGACTATCTGGCTTATGGCTGCGAAGAAGGCTCCAAAGTTCCTGCGATGGCAGATTTTGGCAGCGGCTACCGCTGGCACGTATCCGGCCTTGTGCATGACGAAACCGGTTTCCCGAAAGGCACCGGTGAAGCCACCCGCACCTCCCAGGATCGTCTGCGCACTAAATTAGAAGATAACCTTGAAGACATCGTACAAGTGGAGAACTATCGTATGGAAGATGCTGAATTTGCTGTTGTAGCTTTTGGCGGTGCTGCCCGCACTGCTTATGAAGCTGTCGACATGGCTCGCAAAGAAGGCTTAAAAGTTGGTTTCGTCCGCCCGATTACCATCTGGCCGTTTGCTGAAAAACAAATGCAGGAGCTGGCAGGCAAAGTTAAAGGCATCCTTGTACACGAGCTCAACTGCGGCCAATATGTACTGGAAGTTGAACGTGCGGTAGCAGGCAAAGTTCCTGTAAGCCTGTATGCTAAATACGATAACGAATCTGCTACTCCGGCTGAATTGTTAGCTGAAATCAAAAAGGCTATGGCCTGACGGATGAGAGGAGAAAAAACGATGAGTGAAATGGAAAATTTAATCAATAAATATTTCCGCCCGGGCCGTCTGCCTCACATCTGGTGCCCCGGCTGCGGCAATGGCGTTATCACCGGCGCTATTGTAAAAGCAATTGATAAGCAAGGTCTGGCAAAAGACGACGTTGCAGTAATCAGCGGTATCGGCTGCTCCAGCCGTTCCTCCGGCTATCTGGATTTTAACACCGCTAACACCCTGCACGGCCGCGCTCTGCCGATTGCTACCGGTGTAAAAATGGCTAACCCTGCATTGAACGTAGTTGTCTGCAGCGGTGACGGTGACTGCACCGCTATCGGCGGCAACCACCTGATTCATGCTGCACGCCGCAACATTGATTTAACTTTAGTTGTTTTCAACAACAGCATTTACGGCATGACCGGCGGTCAATATTCTCCTATGACCCCGATTCATTCCAAGGCAACCACCGCTCCTTATTACACCGTTGAACCAAGCTTCAACTTGCTCGATTTGGCAAAAGCTGCCGGTGCAACCTTCGTCGCACGTGCTACTACTTATCATGTACCTGTTTTGGTTGACGTTATCTCCAAAGGTATCGCACACAAAGGCTTCTCTATCATTGAAGCTGTAAGTGCCTGCCCGATTTCCTTCGGCCGTCAGAACAAAATGGGTGGTCCTGCGCAGATGATGGCTTGGCAGCGTGACCACGGCGTAATGAAAGCTGTTTGGGATCGCATGGACGAAGCTAAAAAAGCTGAAGCTGTTGCCGCAGGCAAATTCCCGATTGGCGTACTCTATGAAAATAACGACGTTATGGAATACACCAAAGCTTATGACGAAATCATTAAACGCGCACAGGAGGGTAAATAATTATGAGACATAGCTTTCGTTTCTCTGGTACTGGTGGTCAGGGTTTGATCACCGCTGGTATTATTTTAGCCGAAGCTGCCCTCTTAGACGACAAGCTGGCTGTACAATCTCAGTCCTATGGTCCGGAAGCACGCGGTGGTTCCTCCAAGGCTGAAGCTATTATCAGCGACGAACCTATTTATTTCAGCCGCGTTATCTGCCCGGATACCCTGCTTGTTATGAGCCAGGAAGCTGCTAATAAATTCATCGCTGACTGCGACGAGCACACTACCGTTATTACCGATACGCTTTTTGTAAGCGAAGTTCCCGGTAAATACGGCAAACGTGTAGACCTGCCTATCACCCACACTGCTAACACTGTTTGCGGCAAGACCTTATTCGCTAACATCGTAGCACTTGGCGCAGTTGTCGCACTGACTAAATGCGTTTCTAAAGAAGCAATTCTTAAAGCTGTTTTAAACCGCGTTCCGAAAGGAACCGAAGAAGCTAATACCAAAGCTCTAGAAGCTGGTATGGCATTAGTTGAGAAATAATTTCATCCATACGAAAAACTCCGCCGTTCTCACGAACGCCGGAGTTTTTCTTTGTGCTTTATCAGGCTGTGCCTCGGCACTTACGTGCCTTAGATATATTGTACAACAGCAGCAGTGCTGTTTTTGCCATAGCTGTTATTTTTTCCTACGCAAGAACCACAAACCGCCTGCGACAAGAATAACAACACCAGCAATAATAGTTAAAAACCCAAGGCTGCTATCATCATCTTCCTCATCCTCACTGTCAATCGCACCCATGGGCAGCTCGGCGTTGCCTACAGCCACATACCAGGACTGCGATAAATCGCCATGCTTCGCCGTTACCTTCGCC